>DAOVXR010000042.1 GCA_030636065.1 Sedimentisphaerales bacterium
AATGGCTCTTTGCTGCCAAATTATCCTCAAATAGACTGGAAAAAAGCAAAAGGTCTTCGAGATATCATATCGCACCAGTATTTTGACGTGAATGCCGAAGCGATTTTTGATGTCTGCAAAACCAAAATTCAACCTTTATCTGACACAATCACCAAAATTATTAAGGACTTAAAATAATAGTCCTTCACCCCATTGGCTATAAAACAATTGGTAAGAGAGAGAGAAACTAAATGAATAATCTAACACAACATCAACAAAGGGATATCCAGCCGGAGTATGCCTCTTATGAGGATTCTTTGGAGTCTCAAAGCGAATCTTCAACGAATATAGTTAGTCTCGTTTTGGGCCGCTGGTATATTGTGTTGTTCACTTTTATTTTAGTCTCCGGTGCGGGAGTCCCGGCGGTATGGTATTTAATACTGCCGAACTATGATACCACCGGGGCTATAGAAGTCGCGCCGATTTTAACCAATCCGTTAACGGGGGAAAGGGATACGGGTGAAATATCTAAATATGAATCTTTTATGAACACTCAGGCAAGGATTATGACCGGTAACAATGTGCTCCAGCGGGTGGCAGATAATCTGAAAGATAAAAATCTGAAAATTTTCAACCCACCGACGGATCGTGTTTCTGAGTTGAAAAGAATCTTGTCGGGTGGGAATGGTGCCTCGGACCCGGTAGTGATATTGAAAGGCGCTTTGGTGGATGGCGTTATTAGCGTAGCGCCTATCAGACGAACCCAGTGGCTGGGTGTTACTATGACCAGCCGAAACCCTCGTGAGGCAGAGCAGATTGTCAACTCTTTTATTCAGGCTTATATGAGTGTTATTGAATCGTCGTCTCTTGAGGGGGAGAATAGAAGGTTGAACTTACTGGAGGATGAACGAAAAATTCTTTTGGGAAAAATCCAGACACAGCGGGGAGAAATTCAGTTGTTGGCCAAGCAATATGGGGCTGATTCTCTAGAGGGGCTCCAGAATATGATGATTAAAAATGTTGAGGTAATCCAAACGGAGTTGTCTAATCTTGAAAACCGCCGCCTGCAACTGCAAACTCAGATCGAACTGCTTTCTCAGCCTCAGCAGCAGTCGATAGCCCCTGCTGAGAAGATAAGTATGCGTAACGAATTCATCAACAATGACCCGTTTGTTCAGAGGCTCACCGCCAGTATCGCTCAACTGCAGCAGGAATATCTTATTGACGAGCAGGATTTCTCCCCGTCCAATCCCAAACTTGAGAAAAAAGCACAGCTAATAGAAAGATTGCAGGAGAAACTTGATCAATCCAAAGAAGAAGCCGGTAAAATATTCGACGAAACTATCGAGCAGGAAATCGAACAGGACAATCAGGTTAAGTTGACGCAGGCTGAGATGGAGTTGAAAAAAACTGAGGCATATATAGTAAGTTATGCCGAAAAACTGGAAAAAGAGAGGGTAAATACCATAGAATTGGGTAAATTACAGTGGCAAATCCAGGACCTCAGAGAACAAATGACCTTTAATAAGGATGAATATGACAGATATGGGCAAAGAATTCGCGAATTACAGGTAAAGTTGAAACTTCCCGCCCGCATCTCCGTCGCCGACCGGGCCAACACCGCCCCCCCTAAGTCCCGGCGAAATAAGATGGTTGTCGCTGTTTTGTTCGGCTCACTGGCATGCGGGATGTTTTTGGCATTCCTGGTCGGTAAAGCCGATCATAGTCTGCATACACCAGATGATATTGTAAGATGTATAGGTGTTCCCATTCTGGGAACCACAACCAATGCAAAACAAATGGATAAAAACCTTTTGCCGGAATTTATCGCCAATGATTATCAAACCATTCGGGCCAACCTGGGACTGCTCAGCGAGGGCCAAATACCAAAAGTACTGGCCGTAACCAGCCCCGCTATGGGCGAAGGTAAAACCACCCTGTCAATTAACCTGGCGATGAGCCTGGCTAAAACAGGCAACCGAGTACTGCTGATCGACGGCGATTTCCGGAAACCAGACATAGCCCGAATGCTGAATCTGCCCGACCATTCGTGGGGACTTCAGGATGTACTGCTGGGACTGAAACGCTTCGAGGAAACCGTCCGAACACTACCACTAACCGGCCTGGATGTAATAACAACCGATCGTCGCAATACCACCGCGGCCATCGAACAACTTTCACGACCCGAAACCGCCGAATGTATCAAGACCATCAGCCAACAATATGATCATGTCATAATCGATACCACACCCATATTGGCAGCACCAGACGCACTCCTGTGGGCTAAAATGGCCGACGCGGTAGTCATAAGCACTCTGGCAGGACACACGTCAGGACCCGACCTGAAAGAAGCACTGGAACGACTGAGCAGATTGAAGATCAGGATATTGGGCAATGTTCTCAGTAATGTGCAGGCCAAACACAGATACAATCGTTATGGCTACAGCTATTATGGAGGCAATGGTAAAGCAAAGACCAACGAGAAAAAAGACCAGACAAGACCACTGCTGGTGTCGGAAAATATAGAGAGTGAAGAGTAGAAAAAGAAGTTGTGAGTGGTGAGTGGCGAGTTGTGAGAAATGAGTTGTGAGTATGAAGGCACACATAAAAAATTTACAGGTTGTTGTAATTCATAAAAAAGATTCCCTGCCAAATCAGAGCGGTATTCTGAAAACCAGTGTTTCCGACGAACCTCTGGCAGCTATCACACTGGATGGATTAATGAACCTGAACCCCTGGGCCAATACGCGTGAACGTACATCCATAGCGATCCCGGAAACCTGGGAAAAAGAATTAAAATCAATCCCAACACCCCTCAATATAACATATTACAACAAAAAACTACCTATTCGCTTCGCTCTCGACAGCCGAAAAAATCACGGACAATGGCTGATAATATCCAATGGAAGATATGTTACAGACGTCGATCGAGACTGGCTTTTCCAGATTTTGGCCGAGCAGGACGCCACGGTTATCGCGGTTACCGTTGATCCGCAACTGACCGCGTTCAAAGAAAAAATACGGATTAACTCAAAAGGAAAGATTGCCGGTTTTCGCCGCCTATACTCAGATATAGCCCAGACATCGCCGCTCCCGACAGACTGGCCCTGCCACGTCTTTATTCGTACCGACACTTTAAAAAATCTTATGATCGAAGACACCCTGCCTTTGAGCTTCCCGGAATTTGCGGCCAGATGTGAAACAAATTCCATGACTCTGAACAGCCTTAAAATTGCCGGGGACGTCCTTGACCTGGAAACCGAAACGGGATTCCTGAACTTTATCGCTCGACGAATCGATGTTCTCTGGCCAAAACGAACACGGGGCTATATGCAAATCGCCGAAGCGAACAATTGCTCGATAGCAGCCGACGCCCGTCTGCACGGCAAAGTTGTGCTGGGACATAATGTTAAAATAGACCCGGGCGCCATCGTACTGGGGCCGGCTGTCATCGGTGATAACGTTCATATCTGCCGGGACGCTATAGTGAATTCGACCGTGATCACAGCCGGAAAAACGGTGCCGGAGAAATACCACCTTCAGAACCGCGTAATAACTCTCGAACAACAGTTCCAGCACAAACATCCCTCGCCACAAAAACAAAACCACCATAGCTCATCCTGCTATGCGGCTGGAGTCGCTGTCCAAAAGAAAAACCACGAAAATAACTTTCGCGTCTGGCCAAGATTCTCATACGTCAGGTATCTCAAACGGATAGGTGATATAATCGCGGCGATGATATTCCTGATCCTTTTCGCACCAGTAATGCCTGTTCTCGCACTGGCGATCAAGGTGATCTCGCCCGGCCCCGTGTTTTTCAAAGATAAACGACAGGGATTGCACGGATGTGAATTCAACTGCATCAAATTCAGAACCATGATCGTCGGAGCAGACAAAATCCAAACCAAATTAAGGATTGTCAGCCAGGTTGACGGGCCACAGTTTAAGATGGAAGACGATCCGCGTGTCAGCCCCATAGGCAGATTTCTCCGCGATACCTGCTTAGACGAAATACCTCAATTTTTCAACGTTCTTATGGGGCAAATGAGTCTGGTCGGACCCAGGCCTTCGCCGGAAGCGGAAAATTCCATGTGCCCACCCTGGCGAGACGCAAGACTGTCGATACGGCCGGGGATTACAGGGCTATGGCAGATATCAAGGACACGACAGGAAGGACAGGATTTCCAGGAGTGGATTTACTATGATACCAAATATGTAAAAAATCTCTCGTGGCGGATGGATTTGTGGATATGTTGGAAAACAACTAAAAAACTGGTCTGGGATTTTATGAGACACTTCTAAAATAATGACGAATTATGAAACCAGAATGAGGAATGAATGACGAAGTCCCAATGACGAATTAGAAGGCCTGCATGATTGCGACGAACACCTCTGGGCCTTCGGCGGAAAGGGAGCACCCTGCGGATAAAAAGAACAGTAAGCGTTCACGGTTTATAGTGTTGTAGGGTGGGGTCTTACCCCACGCGGTTTTCTGAGTATATTCGTAAAAGTGTTGTTTGTAATAAAAAGCTCAGTATAGAAAGAAGGATCATAGGATGGCAAAAAGATATTTCAACTGGAAACTGGCAATCGTTCTGATTCTGACAGTCGGGGTTCTGGGTGTTACTTTTGTGGGGGTACGGTTATGGCATCGCGCAAACCGTGCGGAAATCGGACTCGAAGAAGGTGAACTAGCCATAAAGGAAGGCCGATGGGAAGATGCCGCAAGGCATCTCGGCAGCTATATCAGTGTTACCCAGGACGATGTGGACATCCTGCTTAAATACGCCGAGGCCCATCTGAATATCCGGCCGCGCAAACGCAATAATATCCAACACGCGGTAAGCGCATACCGAACAGTCTTGCGCAAAGATAAAGGCAACCTGGAAGCCACGAAAAAACTGATGGCTATGTACAAAGTAAGCGCACCCGGAGAAGCGGAGGACATCGCGAGAAAAGCATTAACAGCTAACCCTGACTCCACAATACATATTATGTTGGCTGAAGTTCTTGCCCGGCAGAGAAAGTACGAAGAGGCGGAAAAGGAACTACAGGCAATTATCGAAAAACATCCGGATGAAATTTCAGCTTATGAAGCCCTGGGCCAACTCTCGGATGGGCGTCCCGAGGAATTTTCGCAGCCCGGCGAACATTGGTTCAGCTTGGCGGTGAAAAATAATCCCCAGGCAGCGAAGGCATACATTATCCGAGGAGCGTATTATTTGAGACAGCGACAGCGGGACAAATGTCTAACCGACCTGGGGCAGGCCGAAAAGCTGGGCCTGTCCGAGCAGGCGACCATGCTGCGATTAGCAATGCAATACCTGGATTTAAACATACTCGATAAAGCCAAATACTATCTTGACGAAATAAAGAAAAAGGACCCCTCGAACTCCCTGTTGTGGCTCACCTGGGCCCGATACGCTCTGCAATCGAATTCAAAATCGGAAATGCTCAGAATAGCCGAGGAAGGCCTTAAGGCCAATCCGAAAAAACCCTGGGATTTTATACCGCTGGCCATAGACCTGTTCATTCAGGCGGAAGAATACGACCGGGCTACGCAGTGCATAAATAAAATGCGGCAAAAAGAAATATCCCCCGAAACCCTTTCTTATACTGAAGGCATTATCGCCTATAGGAAGGGCCGACTCTACGAAGCAATAGAACTCTTTCGTAAAGCAGTCGAACTGGGAAATAAAACAACCAAACTTCGTTTGCTCATGGCCGACCTGCTGCGTCAGACAGGCAATCTGCCGTCCGCCCTGCAGACAATGGCTACGGCTGCCGATGAGCAGCCGAATTCCTATCAGGTTCGTCTGCAGTACGGCCGTTTGCTCTATCAGGCTGGCAAATGGGACGAGGCTCTGGAACAGTCAAAAGCGGCACGACAGTTGCTTCCATCCGGCATCGACGCGGCCCTGCTGTATGTTCGGGCAGGAATGAAAGTATTCCAGCAAAACAATCTCGAAAGAGACTCGCAGCCCTGGCGGGAACTCGAAAATCTGGCAGTGCAGTTGGAAAAAAATTACGCGGAAGTACCAGCCGTTAAAATATTAAAATTTGAGTTGGCCCTGCGGTCGAACGATTTACAAAAAGCCCGTGTCGCGTTCGATGATATACGAAAATCCCGTCCGGATTCTATTGAAGCGGCCCTGTCGGAAGTGGACCTGTTGAATGCCGAAGATAAAATCGACCAGGTTAAAGCAAAACTGTACGAAATCGTCAAGGCATACCCGGATGCCATAAAACCAGTATCGGCATTGGCTCTGTTGTACGCTGGTCGCAGTGAATTCGACCAGGCTGAAAAAACCGTCCAACAGGCTCGGGCTCGAATGCAGCAACTCTCGGCCGTCCGGCAACTGGGATTCTTACTCATTGATATATACCAAAGGCGGCAGAAACAGGACAAGGCCCTTAACGTATTGGAAGAACTGGCTCAGAAATTCCCGCAGGATATCAGTATTAAGCGTCAATTACTGAATTACAAACAGATAACCGAAGAAGTCGATAAAGCTCAGAAACTTGTGGACGAGATTAAAAAACTTGAAGGCGAAAGCGGTTGGCAGTGGCGATTCGAACAGGCCAGGCTCTGGTTCGCCGGCAGTAACTCCCGGGACAAATACACACAGATAGTTTTATTGCTGAAAGAAGTGATTCTGACTGATCCCGGCAATCTCGCCGGCCGTATGTTGCTGGCTGGGGTCTATGAAAGCTCAGAAGAACAGCGTTTGGCGCTCGCTGCTTATCGGGAAGCATATAACCGCGCGCCGCGACATATTGGCGTGATTATCCCATTCGTCAACGCCCTGCAGAAAAACAACGAATTTGATAAAGCGGATGAAATCCTTAACCGTACAGCGAGGGAAAAACTCGCCCACCCCAGCCTCTCCGGCCTCAGATTGCAGGGGCATATCAGTCGTGGCGAGTGGGATTCGGGCATAAATATACTGGAAAAGTTAATCGAAAAGGACCCCGATAACGAACGGGTTGGGTTAATGCTGGCTTCCCTGCAAATCCGCCGGGGAAAGTTCGAGGAAGCGGAATCACTCCTGAAAAAGATACGGGCGGCTCAGCCCGAATCCACAGCGATAATCGTGGCATTGATCGAACTCAAACTCAAACAAAATCAGTCGGACACAGCCCTGCGGCTTTGTGATGAGCTTGTAGAAAAATCTAAAAAACCATCTTCATACATTGTTCGTGCCCGTACTCTGGCCGGCCTTGACCAGATCGACCGTGCCAATGATGATTACGACCGCGCTGTGAACATAGAACCCGATAGTGTTTATGTCTGGATGAGCAAATCGGACTTTCATCGGTCTTTGCGCCAGCAGAAAAAGGCAACAGAAGCCATTCTCAGAGCTTTGGAGATCGAACCGGACAATATTCAAATTCAAACTCGAACCATTGCTCTTTTGTTGAATAATCCGGATGCCGAGATGGCGGCAAAGGGCAAAACCCTTCTCGATAAGGCATTGGAGGAGCATCCTGATAATTCAGAATTGCGTGTTATCAAGGCGCGTACCCTGCTGGCAGAGGGAACACGTCCGGCTACGGAACAGGCGATAGAAATTTTGCAGACAATAACTGCGGAGCAACCCCGAAACGCAGATGCCTGGTTATTGTTGGGTAATTTGGCATTGCGGCAGAATCAGCCGGGTAAGGCTATCGACCTGGCCCTGAGAGGGCTTATTTCCTCGCACCGTAATAAACCTCTGTTGTTCCTGAAAGCCCGCGGTGAAGGAGCTCGCTCTCCCCGGCTGGCGATTCCCACCTTGAAGACTCTTCGGGAAATCGATCCCGATGATATAAGTATCACTTTGTACCTGGCCGATACTTATGCCGCCACAGGCGCATCGCAGGAAGCTATGAAACTGCTCCGGGAACAATTGGCCAACTGTCGAAATGATGATGATCGCCGTAAACTGAATATCGCCCTGGCGGCGGCGAGATACAAAAAGGGCGACAAAGACAAGGCAATGAAAGAACTGGACGGACTGTTCGAAGCGGTACCGGAAAATGCCGACCCTCTGTTGACTCAGGCCAGATTGCTCAAAGCTGACCGGCAATGGAAAAGGCTAAAAGACAAAATTCCCATTTGGTACGATCAATTTCCACAAGGCGCTGAATTGCTCGTGGCAATTGCCGCTGACCTGGCGTCCACCGTGGAACCCGAAGGGAAAAAGACTGCCGAAGAAACGTTGCGATTTGTGCTGGCAAAGGAAGACAAACACCTTGGTGCACTCCAGACGCTGACTCTCATTCTGCAAACCCGGGAATTCACCGAGGAACTTATTACCCTTTATCGAAAAATTCTTACTATCACCCCCGACAACAGCATAGTCATTAATAATCTCGCCTGGATACTCTGCGAAGAAAAAAACCAGTACGAACAAGCCCTTAAACTCGCCCGGCAGGGTCTGGAGAAAGAACCGGATTATCTCGACCTGATCGATACGCGGGGAGTAATCTATTATCGTATGGCACAATATGACAAGGCCGTCGAGGACTTTCAGAAATGTATAAAACTCTATCGAACCGGTGATAGAGGACTTACAGGCTCTTATTTTCATTTGGCCAGGGCACTGCATCACCTTGACCGCAAAAGAGAGGCAATGCAAAACCTGAAACAGGCATTAAAATTAAACGAAACGTCAGGTGGATTGTCGGAAATAGATTTAAAAGAGGCAAAACAGCTTGAAAAACAGCTTTCTACAGGAGTGTGATTATGTCCCAGTTACAACAATCTATAAATGATCAACCCTATAATGGCGGCCCGCGGGAGTATAGCCCGCCCAAGGTCGCCCTGCTGACTGAACAACAATGGTCCTATATAAGAAAACGTTTCCGAATGACGAACAGAGAGTTCCAAATTGCCAAACTTATCTGCCAAGGTCTTAACAATGAAGAAATTGCCAAAATCGTCAATATTAAAACTGGTACAGTAAAGACCCATATCAGAAACATTTATAGAAAAACCTGGGTACATAACAAAATCGCGATGCTCCTGAGATTCGTCGAAGACGCCAACCACTTCTGAACAACCCGCACCGCAGGAATCTCGCCTGCAATCTCTTTTCTGCATTCTGTATTCTTCGTTGGGCGCCACCTTTCTGTATTTCAGAGAGGTGCTCCTGTTTTCCATCTTTCCCGCCACTCACGCCACCTTTTTTTTGCGCCTATGGCATTATTATCGGACGCTTGCGCGACAGCGGCACCTATGTGTTATTGCTTATGTGTTATTACCAGTCAACCGAGACGGATTGATCGAATATGGAGATGCCGTAATCAAAAGACATAGTGAAATCGACGGGGTTGGACTGTGAAGGGATGTCGTTACCCAACATAAAGAGCACAAACGTACAGTTATTCAGGTCAAACATAGCGTAATTGGGATAATCGGCAGAAGAAGGCGCATCAAAAGGCTTACTGAACATGTACATATTTCC
>DAOVXR010000053.1 GCA_030636065.1 Sedimentisphaerales bacterium
GGCAATATGGGCTTAAATACTTTTTGGGTAAGGAGATACGACGACAAAAGGCAAGTTTTGTTTGGCGAAAAACTTCTTCGGAAAAAAGGCATGATTTGACAAATTTGAAACGTAAAATCGCTGAAAAGATGTTTTTATCGAAGATTCTTTGGAGAAAACTTTTGAAATGGCACTAAAAAAAGGTTCAGAAAACACACCTTTTCTGAACCTTCAGTAAGTCATTATACCAATTCTGTCTTTAGATTTCAACCGTGAATTTTACTAAACTCCAATTTTGTCCTGTTCCTGATAGGGCTTCTAATGAATCGGTTTTACCAGTCGTTCAAGTGCGTGCCAAGCTCGCTTCCATAGCGTTCATCCGGCGTGGGCGTTGCACGGTTTTGGCATATTTTTGGGGATCGCAATTGACGGTGATTATCTTGAATGAATGTTGACTTTTCGATTGCTTGTAACAGGAGGGGGATTGGTAGAGTCTAATGGAAAAGATTTAATATGGGGCATTCTGGATCGTTCTGGAGCAAATTAAGGGCAGGTGCTAATTCTATGGAGCAATGCCAAAGAACAACTCTTTTGCCACAACATCTAAATCAAACAGATTAACCTCTCCGTCTTGCCAATGAACGCCGCTTGACAACCTTGTGGGTATTTTAGTGGCTTAATATCCGATCACACAGAAAAATTATAATATTCCAACTCAACAGATGTTTCTGGCTGACTTGAAGGTTCAGTAGATTCAAATAGACCTTTCCAAAGCCCCATGACATAGGTGATATGAGTGGCAAAGATGGCTGGGCCAATCGAAAAAGCGATAGAACGGCGATTATTTGTTATCAAGCAACAAATAGCGATATATAAAAGCAGAGCGATATACGGGGTGAAAAGATAAAGCACAGGCCAAAATCCCCCGATTATAGCAATGGTTACAATGACTATGGGCACTAAGCAGCCCAGCATGTGAAAAACGCCCCACAAACTCGGCCTGATCTTAAATTGCCTGGCACGGCCCCTGCCATAGCCAAACATCTTCTTCAGGAATAGTTTAATCGTTTCCGGCCGAGGCTCACAGGCGATAACATGGGGGTCGTAAAGCAGTTTTTTATCGGGGAAACACTGATGGAAACGTTCGAAAAATTCGTTTTCTTCATTCGGGCATAACCTTTCATCCAATCCTCCAAGTTGAAGATAAAGCTCACGTCGCAGGGCAAAGTTGCAGAAGATCAGATCCGAATCGCATCCTTCACGAAGCCGACCTACAGGTTGATAACGAGCCCGTTTGGACAATACACCAATACAGGAGGTAAATACCGCATCCACAAGATTGGGTATGTATCTTTCAGTAGGAACAGCGGGATTGGGACCACCGACACCGGCCACTTGGGTATCAGAAAAGTTCGGGGCAAGACACATGAGATAATCCGGCTCAGGGCAAGAGTCATCGTCAAAAAATACTAAAATATCACCGGTAGCCTGTTGGACTGCCTGGTTTCGTTGTCGGCAGGGCTGAAGGCCGCGGGCCAGAATAATTTCAAGACGTTCCCGAGGCCAATTAAGATTATCGATATAGTCCAGGCCGTAAGGCCTATCATCCCCCGGCCAGACGGGAATTATTATAGAAAAAATGGACATTTCTTCACTGCTTTGTTTTCGCATGACTTTCCATCAGCACTCTATAAATCGCCAGCCGTCATAATAATAACGTGTTGTTACACCACCGGCGATCTTTTCAATTCTTCTACCGAATGCATCATAAGTATATTCGGCCACTAAATTCTGCTGATCGTCTTCAATCGAGGTCAGACGGTTTTCGTAGTCATATTCATAAGTGTAATCGAGATTGCACTCGGTCATATTGCCTGCATTGTCATGAGTAAGACTATTGCCGCCGATGGTTGTATATTCGTTGACGTTATTATGGGCGTACATAACCTCGTCCCCATCACGGTTTTTGAGTGTTAGCCGATTGCCGAGATCATCATAGGTGAACTCCTCATCACACGGATCTCCAAGATACACCGCCTGGGTGAGTCTGTCAAGTGTGTCGTAGGCGTAAAGATTGCAGGGATCGGAGGTGCGATGGGCAAACAGTTGATCGGTGATATTGCCTGCTGCATCGTAGGTATAGGTAAAATCGATAACATCACAGGCATCAGAATCATAGCTATGAACCCGGCTAACCCTGCCGAAGGAATCGTAAGTAATCTGGCGGGTAACACAGGGGTCATTGTAATACTTCTGATGTACGTAAGAGCCTGCGTAATCGTAAGTTACAAGAGTGTCCCCGTCGCGGCTGACGGTATCGACCTTACCGAGTGAGGTATAGGTAAAGTCGTACGTTTCACCACTGGCACAGGGGTCGGGATAGCTGATCTGGACGGCCTGGCCGAGTTGATCTCGCTGGTAGTCGGTAATAAATGTGCTGTCGGAGCCGATGGTCTGTTTGGCCTGGGTCAGGTAGCCCAGGTAGTTATAGACAAATTCATTGGCACTAACGGCGTCCGGGTCAGCGGTAGTACCCTTTTCGGCCTTGACCATCAGACCTCGGACATCATATTGATACGATTCCACGATAGGGGTGTCATCATCGTTCTGCTTACTCAGTAGATGACCCAGCCTGTCGTAGCTATAGACTGTGGTAATGCCTCGCTGATCGATCCGCTGAGTGGGTTTTCCATTGGAGTTGGGATCACCGTAAGTATAACTAACCGTACCGTTGTCGGGATAGGTTACCAAGATAGCCTGACCGAGTTTATTGTAGTCATAGTCAGTGCTTTGCGCATTAGTGCCGTCATTGCCGATCTGACAGACTAGGCGGCCCAAACGGTCATAGACATACCCGGTAGTTCGATCAATATTGCAGGGGTCTTCCGTTTTGCTTATCAAACGGCCAAATCCATCATAAATATAGGTGGTATAAATCCCTTTGGGATTGGTTTCCTTGATTCGCCGGCCGTCGCCGCACCCGCCATCGACGCCCCAGATCGTCATAATCGCTATGGGCTTCAAGCAGGCGGTCTATTTGATTTAAATTACCGCAAATCAAGTTCAGGTCATGGCAAATTGAATTCAAGTAGAGGCTACTTAACTTGCATTATGGGACACAGAGAGCATAAACAAGACATCTTGAAGTTGATTACCATTTCTTTTTATCATCAGAACGGTTTATTAAAGATGTTTATCAGTATTGGCAGGGGCATCCGGTGTTTTTGCCGCTCAAAAAATCATTAGAATTCTCTTAATCGCTATAATCCGCATGCCGATGAGCTTGCTGTCCGGCGGCGTGGAGGCGAATCGCAGCGTAAATGAAAAAGAAAAATTTGAGCCACCGAGAGGATACAGAGAACACAGAGATTTTCAGACGCTGATTTCGCGGGTTACACTGATTATGGTCTTGTAAATGATTAGATGTCCGCATGGTGTAAGTGCGGACAAGGTATGTGTAGATCGTTTTTTTTGTGAAAGGAAAATTGTTATGAAGTTTCCGTATAGTGAAGCAGAAGTCGGGTAGTGTCAAGAAAGTTTCTCACTTTTTGTTTTAGTCTTTTCAATGGTCATGGCTTAACTGTCCTATGACCCCCATGGGGGTCAATTTTTTTATCGGTCTATGAAGCCTTACTCCTGACTTTTTCTGCTTCCAATGTTTGCTTGGCAGCTCGTTCTTTCTTCAGTTCCGTCAAATGGTCCATATTCATATACCGCCTCGTACCCCACTTGGTACCTGCGATGTGTCTCAGTCTGGCTGCTGCTAACATCAAAGCAGAGTTGCCATCGGGAAAACAGCCAACCACGCGGCTACGGCGGCGTATCTCACGCATGATCCGCTCAAGAGGATTGTTCGTCCAGATATGGCGTTTATGCTCAGCAGGGAAGTCGTAGTAACTCAGTGTCTCATCGATGCTGTCACGAACCTTTTTAGCCGCCTTGCAGAGTTTCATCTTATCAAGCTTGTCAGCAACTGCGGAGGCTTTTTCTCTGGCCTCTTTAACACCTTCCTGAGCGTGGATCGCTTTTAGCATCGCGGCAACTTCTTTCATCTTACCTCGTGGTACGACGCTGAATACATTTCGATAAAAATGCACACCGCAACGCTGCCATTTTGCATCGGGATAATAATCAGCAATCGATTCGATAAGCCCCATACACTTATCCGATATGATCAGGTCAGGGCATTGTAAGCCTCTTTGCTTTAGATAGGCCAGAAAGCTGCCCCAGCCAGCTTTATCTTCCTTACAGCCTTCAGCTACGCCAAGTATATCACGAAAGCCGTCTTCGCCAACACCGATAGCTACAAGTACAGAGACATTGCGTACTTCACCGCCCCAGGTGCGTTTGAGGCCGATTCCATCAAGATACACATATGGATGCCTGCCTTCGATCTTTCGGTTACGCCACTTATCAATACGCTCATACATCTTCTGGTTGAGATCGCTGACAGTTCCGGCACTAACCTTCATGCCCCATAGAGCTTCGGTTATATCTTCAACTCTGCGAACAGATACGCCCGCCAGGTACATCTCCATCAAAGCTTCTTCGACAGAGGATTCTCTGCGACGATAACGTTCGATGATCGCGGTTTCAAATTTAGCTCCCCGAAGCTTGGGTACTTTTAATTCTACTTCGCCTGAGGTCGTATGAAGTTTACGCTTGTAATGACCAGCCCGCCCACCAGTCCTTGCTTCGGTGCGTTCATAGCGTTGAGCGTTACAAAGCTGGTCAGCCTCAGTGTCAAGCATGTCGTTGAGAGTTTCCTCAACGGTGCTGCGAACCATCTTGCCGAGATGATCTTTGAACTGATCTTCATTGATTTTGATGACGTTACTCAAGTTCTTAGCCGCTTCTGTCGATATACTCTTTTGCATAATGGGTCCTTTCCCTGAAACAATGGTTAATAGTCGTTCTATTTACCATCGACCAGAGAAAGGACTTTTTTAATCTACTTTTCAAATGTGCGAAACATATCTTACGTTATCAACGGTCGTGCGCGATATCGCGCAGCACGGCGGGACCGGGTCAGTGCCATCAGCCACTTGCGATTGGCAACGAAGGATAAAGACGAAAAGCTCAAACAGCTTAAACGAATTATGAAAGACTGCCTCAGGAAATCCCAGGTCGATGCAAAGGACGATCCGAAAAAGCTGAACCTGATCGGCTGGGGGCCGAAGTCGCAGCCTACCCCAGTTGCCCCGCCCAACCAACCGGCGAACCTGACACCCGTTACAGAAGGTGCCGGTACGGTTACGCTCAAGTGGGACAAACCCTCCAACAGCGTTACCGGTGGGTATGTTCGCAACTATCTCATCCAACGCCGCGATAAAAGCAGCGGCGAGTTCGGGCCGTGGAGCCTGTTAGATACCGTCTATCACGAAATAGCCGAGTTATCCGATCAGCCACAAAAGATGCAGATGGAATACCGGGTCAAGGCGTCCAATGCCGCCGGTGAAAGTAACCCGTCGAATGTCGCAACGGTTGTACTCTGACCTATTGGCGTGGGGGCGGTTTCAGACAGACAACTTCCCGCAGTTGACCTGCGAGAAGTTGCCTGATAATTATCACGACCGCTAACGTTTCTCATCTTGACTTTTCAAAGAGCGTTGAAAGACAACAAAGTACGAAAACCAACCAAACTCAACTTTACCCAAAACACCTACTACCTCTATTTCGGCCTATCTTGATTCGCTGAACCACTGCCCTGCCTACAACAGAAAGGTGGCACACGATTTATTGTGGTTCAATCAAGCGACGAAATTTATATTGGTATAATGACAAGCCTTCTTTTCGTTCGATTTTAACCTCGTATTTGGTTATCTTCTGGAGGTATAAAATGGTTTGCGCCCTTCTTCGTGCCTCGTGGATTTGCTTTTGATCAAGTTGTTTTTCCAGTTCTTTTATTCCTTTGCGTACGCCATCGTTATTTAGTTTTTTCCATTTCTCAGACAACCAATGGATTTCATTATCGTTTTCTGCGAATACAATAAACCACTTCAATGCTTCAACAAGGTCGATAGGAGAAAACCCTAACTCATTATAATAATTCCAACCCTGTTGCAATTGATCCTCTTTATCTCCTGTGTATGCGTGTAAGAGACGTCTCGCAAATAAGAATTTACTCAATGTCCGTGGGCGTTCATTATCAATTATCAAACCCGGACATCTCGACTTTAAATCATCCAAACCTTGCTTAGTGGTCGGAGTATCATACAGTGAAGCATACTTTAAGTTCTTTATCCGGGATAAAATAAGCAATCCATCGTCAGTAATTCCCGTATTATGTAAAGTTATATATTTTAACGTATTCGAATCAGCTATATCTTTAAGGTCTTCATTTTTTATGCTTGAATCGGATAGCAGAAGCGTCTCCAGGGATTTATGGCCTTTCAGTCCTGACAAGGCACCTGTAACCAATTGGTTACGCCGAATATCCAGTGTTTGCAAATCAGGGAGCTCGGAGATGTATTTTAAACCTGTCCCCTTAATCCTGGTTCCGCTGGCATTGAGATATTTTAGCTTCTTCATACAGCCAATAGCTTTCAGATGTTCATCACTGCAATTATAGGGCAATCCGAAATACTCAAGATTTGTTAAAGCAAATATATTAGAGATATTTTTATCATTAATCGTAAAGCTATATAACTCCAGGTGCCGGAGCTGAGGAAATTTGGCTTGGTTTTTGAAAAATACATCTTGATCTCTTACTAACTCAGCATCTATATAATATCTTATTCGCACAATATCTGGATCCGAACGTTCTATTGACTCATTTGTTATTAACCCAGAATTTTGTTCTTCCGTTAGCGGATAGGGCGCCTGGATAACTGGCGGCTTAAGGAGCTCTTGAAATGTAATGCAGATGGCCTCAATATGTGTTCTGCCATCTGGCTTTTTTGGTTTCGAAATCTGAACAAACAAAGAAGGGTCACAGTCTGGAGGTGGAAACACCGATCCCCATATATATCCTAGGGCCTCGATTTCGCTTGCAGGAAGATGTGCTTCTTTTAGGGCACGAGAAGAGGGAACATACATCTCATATACGCCGCCTTCAGGCAATACGAATTCTCTCCAATCAGCTCTTTGGGCGTAATCATATATATCGTTGACTAATTCTCCGTCACAAAATATCTCCATTTTACCGGAAACACAAGTTGAACAGAAAAAACATATAATTAAGGGTAAAACCATACTATATCGGATATGATTAAACATAACTATTCTCGTTTTTTTCAATAACACCATTATCATTTAGTATTAACAGGTATGTTAAACCAGCCCTCTCTTTCATTGTAATTCATCCAATCATCTCGCTGTACTAAACCGGTACGATCTTTCATCCGATTATTATATCCTCCAGCGCCATTATATTCGACATCAGATATGAAAGTCCCTTTTACCTTTTGGCTGCAACCCCACGAAACACCTGCGTCTATAAACCCTGTCGCTATGGGAATTATATTCTTACCGGGGTTTTCCAAGCCGGGTATTTGAGGAATATGAGTAGAATCAGACCCCCAAATATCCTTGCTTTGATCCAAAGAACCGCTCTTAAAAGGGGACTTCCCCGCATAGATCAAAATTTGTGTTTTTACATCAATATATCCACTTGTGTAGCATCGAGACTCTATATGAAAACCCTTGAACATAAGCATAGAATAAAAGGCTGACACCCGAGGTATCAGATTTGCCCTCTCATGCATCTGCCTACTGGCTATACCTACGCCTCCAGACCCCGCAGAGCCAGTTCTACGGATATCATTATTTTCTATACCAAGAGTACGTATAAATGTTGCTGCACTGGTACCTTCGCTTAGCATTTCATCTGTTTCCGTCAGAACCCGCCAGCCATCATAATAATTATTTGTGGCGAGTGCATTTAAAAAACAACACGGTATTGTATATTATACTGATCACAATTGCAACAATTGACCAAATTATAGCGATGCGAATAACCGTGAGACCGGCGCCAATTTGAAACATCATTTTTTCAGCCTGTTGTGGACTTATGGTTTTTTCTATAGCAAGATTATTGAATATATCGTTTACGTAATTGCTGGCTGAATTCCACCCAAGAAAAGCAAGTGGTATCCAACCAATGCAGAATAAAAACGATAGAAGCAATGCAAAAATACGAATATACTTATTTATCCTCTGGTCAATTAACATTTTATGCGCCTCACATTAGACTAAATTTATTAGTAAGTCAGTATATCATTATGGTGTGGATAGCTTAGATAAGCAGCATTTTTTGATTGCATTATTAACCCATGAACGGCAATTATAACCTGACCATTTGTATTCACCGTGTGTTTTATGGCGTGAGATATTTGCAAATGCTGCAATGCATCTTGTTATATCGTCACATGTTGCACAACGACATGGTATGGATTTACCTTTGCGTAAACCGAATTCCAAATACCCATGCTTCTTTTTGCCTAATGGCCAAATGATTACTTTTTTCTTCTTCTTTTCACTTGGTTCATTTTCACCCATTTGGCCACCAGGGCCATAAACATAATTTCCAGGCCAAAATCCCCAAGATGAATCACCACAGGTTATCCATTCGTGCCCACTACTAACTTTAAGGGGACCCAAATTGGTATATTCTTTCGCACGTTTTACATAGCAACCACAAGCTGCTGTAAACGGCGGAGTAAAAGTGCGGCGGGTGGCGGACCAAAACCGCGGCACCCAAGCCCTATTTACCCCGCTTACTGCGGGATGTCAAACATTTTTCATCTCCTAAACACCTACCCCCGGATTTCCCACGTATCCCGAGGA
>DAOVXR010000121.1 GCA_030636065.1 Sedimentisphaerales bacterium
AATGCCTCTATGGCCAGAGACGGCCTGCCCCAGAAAAATTCCAGGTCTCCCTTAAACGTATAGGCTTCGATACGATGTTTGCCGGGGTTTGTCGCGCGGAGCAGCCCGTCGGCGGCAACAGCTATGTCGAAATATGGACTTGGTATAACGAAGCCGGGTATGTTGCGTGATGAGTCTTTTGCTCCGATTCGGTTAATTACACTGCCTGTTGTGTCCATGTGGTGTATGATTCTGTTGCCGGCATCGGCTGCGAACACATGATTTTTCTCAACTGCTATAGAAGTAAGATAAGCGTTCGGCCCAAGGTGTTCCCATTGAGAAAGTCGTTTTCCCTTATTGTTATAAACCGCTATGTGGTTTTTCGTGCCGACGTAAATTGTGTCGTCTTCGCCGACCGTCAGGCAGCGGGGCGGATTTTCGAGTTGAATTTCCGAGAGTCTTTTACCGTCGGGACTAAATTTAACAATAACGCTGTCGCCGGCAACATAAATATTTTGATTGTCGCCCCGGCCGGCGGCAATCGCGCGGGTTTCCAGTAAGCCTGTTGAGAATTTCTTTATTTCTTCATAAATGATTAGATCGGGGTCGATTTCGCGATATGTATCCAAATCGTAGCTGAATTCGGGTCCCAGGCCGCTGCCTTTCCTGCCGGTAGTGTCGATATGGTAAAACGCTGTAATCCCGGCAATAATCGCAAGGGCGACAATAATAATTATCACAACGGTTTTTCCTGTTATGTGTGTTCTTTTTTGCATAATAATATTATTTGTAGGGTGGGGTCTTACCCCACGCGGTTTTCTATTTAGTCAAGTAGGGTGCGATGTATCGCACCATTTGTTATGGCCATTATACTAATTTTCAGCAACTTTTAGGCAGGTCATTTTCGTCAGGTCTCGCACAATTAATCTGCCGTCGGCAAAGGCCATCGGCCCCCAGGAATCATGGCCTTGTAAGACCCTGGCTTCGGCCAATTGATTATAGCCGGTTGGTACCGCTTTGATTAACCGCAGTAGCCCATTATCATCCATAGCGAACATCAGGTCATTGACGACCATAAATGGGCCGATGCCGAACTTGTGATTACTGCCGCTGGCCCACAATATTTCGCCGTTCAGGTTCATACAGACCATTTGTTCGTCTGGGCGGACGCCGTACAGATGGCCGCCGAATAAAATCGGTGTATGTTGGGCGGCGCCGAAGATGCCGGGTTTCAAACGAAAAATTTCTTCCGCCTCGTATGCGAATTCTGAGCCTTCGGCATTTTCTTTTATTTTGATCATCATACTTCCGGCGTTATACCCGCCTGACAGAAAAATTCGTTCATGGTCGATAATAGTTGGTGAAGGAACATTGGCGATACTGATTTTCCATCGGTCGGTTTGCCATAGCAGTTTGCCGTTCTCAGCCGCAATGCCCACTACTCCACCGCTGGTGCAATAAACGTATATTTGCCTGCCGTTATTTTGCATCGGCATAATAGACGAATGGGTCATTTTCCATTGGTTGGGATTGGGGGTTTTCCAGACAGCCTCGCCTGTTTCGCAATCAATTGCCATCATCAGTACGTTTTTGCCGCCGGGCGCGATGATGGCTCGGTTTTTTTCATCGATCAGAGGACACTGGCCGGCATACCATAACGGGACTTTGGTGCCGTATTGTCTAACCAGGTCTTTCGCCCAGCGAAATTCACCGGTCTGCGAATTGAGGCAGGTTACATGGCATTTGGGCCCCATCGCCACCACGTACTTCTCGTTCACCGCGGGAACGGTACGGGACATGCCGTGGTTGCGTTTGACTTTCACCGGATAGGAATATCGCCAGATGTCTTTGCCGTCTGTCAGTGAGAGACACCGCAACACATCTGCCGCTTGTTTCTGGTCGTAATCGAGCACATACACTCGTCCCTGAAAGATGGCTGCTCCCGCATAACCTTCACCAACGTCGATAGTCCATAAAACCTTTGGGCCGTCAGTGGACCATTTCTTATTCAGTTTAACTTGCTCATCGGTGAATATCGCGTCGAAATTTTCCCCTCGGAATCGCGGCCATGTCCCTTTAAGCATTGCCGGCACACCGTTGAGTTTTTCGAGTGTTCCTTCCAGGTTGATTAAGGCGTTTTCATCGACCATTTGTATGTCCGTTGTCTCTTTTTCGGGAATGCGCATAGGCATCCTATCGATGGAATGAACATTCCATACGAGTAAAAATATGCTCCCCGCCAAAGCGACTGCGTAGGGCATGGTTTTTACGACGGAGAATTCCTTCATATTATTTCCGCGGTTCTTACTAAAGTGCCAGGCACGCTCTGTGTAGCGATCTTATTCGATGTTCAATTCTTCTTCCACTCACCACTCTCTTTCTCACAACTCACCACTCACAACTCACTCATTCACTCATTCACTCTTCACTCAACGCCGGCAGCAACTCACCCTTCATCGCCGCCCCTGCCGCCAGCCATATCCATATTATACCGATTACAGCCACAACAACAAGGGTTAGCAAAAGCTGGAGCCACGGTACTTGTGTCCCTGCTCCTCTCACTGCCGGTAGTACGGCTATCAGGGCCGCCCCGACACCGCATATCAGTCCCGCAAGCAGGCTTATCCAGTGTTCGTATAAAATCAGGTGTTTCAGTGTTTTTTTATCGAATCCGACTGCCCGCAGCATGGCGAATTCTCCTCGACGTTCCAATACGTTACGCATTAGTACTACGCCCAGCCCGACACTACCTAATATCAATCCCAGGCCTCCCAGGAGTTGAAAGATTGACAAGTAAGTATTTTGCACGGCGTTGAATGAGCCGAGTTTTTGTATGGTGGTATGTACGTCCAGGCCCTTGTCGGTAAGTCGATCTGATAATGCTTGTGAGATCATGTTTGAGTTTTCTGCGGGGCAATCGATAAGAAACATACGATAACCGTCTTGTGATGGAAAACGCTCGATAAAATTCTGTTCGGAAATAATAAGGTTGCCCTGCAGGATGGAATTTTTCAAGACGCCGACTAATCTTATCTTAAAATCGCGTCCATAATCGTCGGTAAAGGTAAGTTTGTCGCCGATTGCCTTACCCATCGCCCATTTAATCGTGGCCGCGTCCGCAATAGCCGGAATACAATCATCATCTTGTTTTTGTGCCAACAGCAACCACGGGTGTGATACTGATGTGTTGTTATTTTCGTTGGTTTTGTTATGTTTGTTGGCTTGATCAGTTTCGTCAAGGGTTTTGACAAAGGTGAATGCGCCGCGGGCGTCCAGTTCTTCCGGGGCAACACCTAACAGACGCGGCGTCTGGGCCTGGTTCAGATTCAGGCAACTGGCGTCATCGCCGTCCTTTACCCGCAGATGAACAATCTTTACTTGTTGGAAAAGTTTGGGTTCGAGCAGGAATTTTTTACGTGTTTTTTCACTGTTTAAATCGTTATATATCGGCAGGGTTGACTCACTCATCAGGGCGAAACCGCCTGTACCTGACGAGCGTTTTTCGGCGTTGGCCAATGCGTCATGTCGGTTGGCTCCCACGGAAAAGATAATAAAAACGCCGCAACTCAACAGGGCCGCTATTGCCAGTGTGCGACCGGGCCGCCTCGTTAAATTCCGAACAGCCAGAGACGGGATAGTCAATTGAGACACCCCGGCCCGACGGCCGGTCAACAATCTGTTAAGCAGCGCTGCTGTAAAACCAAGCGACGAACACAACAGAAGGACGCCGGCGATGAAAAAGATGCCCGCCGAAACATCTTTACTATATAGCCCCACCAGGACTGCCCCGAAAGCCGGGACAGCGCAAGCAAGCCCCACCCATAACCCGCTATTACTCTTGTTGGATACGGTGGCCGCCTTTTGCAATTGCAGGCTTGTATCGTCTGACAGCAGTTCCCGTGCTGTTCGGTGGGTATGATGGCGTAAGGTAACGGACATGGCCGATAGGGCGGTGATTAACCCCGCGGCCCCACCGATCAGCAGGCTGGACGGTTCAGCGTGAAAATGGATTATCGAACTGCCGATAGCGTCTCGCCATATTGTTGCCAGACCATGCAGCATTATCCATGTATATGCCATACCACAGGGTAAGCCGATAATCGCCCCCAACATTGCCAGCGAGCCGCCTTGCCAAAGCCATAACAATCGTACTCTACTGTCGGAAAAACCTAATGCCTTTAATATGCCGATTTCAGCGCGGCGATGGTCGATGCCTAACACGAACAACAGTCCCGTCAGCAGTAACGCTGAGGCGATAACAAAAAAACTCAGGCTTAGAAAAAGGTGCCCGAAATTAAGAGCGTTTTCGCTTGCCTGCCGCCCCTGCCGGGCAACCGGCTGAAAGAAAATGCCCAACTGGGCAGGGTCAAGTTCCCGCAGAATCGTGTTTTCCACCATTTTGCGACTATCCTTTGTCAGCGGCCAACGCAGGGCCGTAACACTGCCGAAACGGTTTTTCCATATTTCCTGACCAGCCGAAAGTGTGATAAATGCCTTGGGCGTGCCTCGATAGCGATCCCAGTAGTCCTCGTCTTTAGCGCGAATTGCATCGAGGTTAACAGGTACTCCCGGCCGCCAGTCGCGACAGTTTTCAACATCTCCCAGCCCCGCGAAATCCGGCATTAACTCACGATCTGCCGCTTTGCCTTCGATGGGTACCACTGCCCGAACACGAAACTTGCTTGTGTGTTCCGCGAGATTACGCATTGGACCGGAAACGAAATAAGTCAGATTTATTATGTCGCCTACTTTGGCCTGCAAGTCCTCGGCCAGCCAGTCGTTGATGATTATTTCGTCGTCACCCATATCGACGGGAATAATGCCGCTGTTGTCGCGGGATTTTTCAATTGCCGAAACAAACGAGTAGGGCGTAGTACAATTGTTGACACGCAGTTCATTTATCAGATAGGTTAATATCCCGGTTGATTTAACTTTTGTTTTCGATGTGGTTTCGAGAATCGTATTTTCTATGAATATTCGTTGGGATCGCAGTTCGAGTTGATTCTGTTGTGGTAATTCATGTAATTCCAGAGCGGTATCGGCAAGTTGCCAATGTCGCTTTATTGCTGCTGCGGCTTTATCTGTTGTTAGGTTGCCCTTGGCATTATCGCTCAGAAGGATCGTATTGGCACGGCCGGGTTGTTCGATTTTCGCGGCAAGGGTTGTAAGAGGCACGAAAGCGTTGTAAGGAGCGATCTGATTGGCCTTAAGGCTGAAGTGCCCGAACTCCGATTCGGAAATTACGGCTTTAACTTTTAAGAGAGCGGCGACGGAGTCATCATCAACGACCGACAGCGGTGCTTCACCGGAAAGCGGAGATGGCTTACGCACACGTAACACGACCATATCGCCTGTTGTCGCCGCCAACCGTGCAGCTAATGGTTTGTTAAGAATAATCTCATCCGGCTCCAGATGAAAAATCTTTCGTTCCGGTCCCAGTTCCCAGAAGCGGTCGTTCACACCGAGAACCTCGACGTGATTGACACGTTTGTTATTTTTGACGGAGTTGGTTGGGTGGTTAATGGAGACCGCCCCTGTTAGACGCAGGACAGCGGCCGCGTCAGTGTGTAATTCCATTGCCGTCTCATCGGCCAGACCTGCTCGATGGAATCGGTCTGAGTGAGTCATTGCCAGATGAACTCGGCCAAGGCGAGAGGCTGCCATTTGCTGTAAGCTGAAACGTACTGAGTCTCCGATCAACAGCGCGCCGACCAGAACAGCGGTACTGACAGCAGCCCCCAGCAGTACCGCCAGATTAGTACGCCGGTAAAAAAATATGCTGCGTATAAATAAGGTTCTCAGCGTTATCATATTAACTGATCAATAGCCCCTGCTGTTAAGCATGGTTTCTCGTTGGGTGGCAGCGTCTGTCAGCAGACAGGCGATGGCGACTTTCTATTATTCGTCATTGTCCCGTAGGGTGGGGCTTTGACCCACGCGTTAGCA
>DAOVXR010000225.1 GCA_030636065.1 Sedimentisphaerales bacterium
ATCCGCAACTTCTGCCGTCGTATAGGCGTCAACAAGTTTAACAGTACCATCGATGTCGCGCTTTTGGAGCACTGCCTCCGCGAAGACCTTAACAAAACATCGGCCCGTGTTATGGCCGTCCTGCGACCGCTGAAAGTCGTCATTACCAACTATCCCGAAGGCCAAACCGATGAATTGGACGCCATTAACAACCCTGAAGACCCTTCCGCCGGTTCACGGAAGGTACCGTTCTCGCGTGAACTGTATATCGAACAGGACGATTTTATGGAGAATCCGCCGCGCAAGTTCTTCCGCCTAACCCCAGGCCGTGAGGTGCGTCTGCGATACGCCTACTTTATAACCTGCACTGACGTCATAAAAGATGAGAACGGTAATGTTATCGAGTTACGCTGCACTTACGACCCCGCAACCCGCGGCGGTGATTCCCCGGACGGCCGTAAGGTCAAGGCAACACTTCACTGGGTATCGGCTGAGCATGCGTTAAAGGCCGAGGTAAGACTTTACGATCACCTGTTCAATAAGGAAAACCCGGAGCAGACTGAGGAAGGCAGCGACTTTACCTCCAATTTGAACCCGAACTCGCTGGAGACACTTTCATGCTGTTATGTTGAACCGTGCCTGAAAAACGCCACCCCACTTGACCGCTACCAGTTCGAGCGTCTCGGCTATTTTTGTGTCGATCCCGACTCATCGAACAGCCAACTCATCTTCAACCGAACCGTTACCCTCAGAGACCCCTGGAAAAAAATCCAGAAACAAAAAGGGAAATAATCATTCACGCTTTTTGCTTACCGTCCCGACGGGACGTTTGATAATAGCCCACCGATTTATCGGTGGGTTAGTAGTTGGAACCAAATATGCAGTTAAGTAGGGTGCGATATATCGCACCATTTTAGTCCCGTAGGGACATTTGATAATAGCCCACCGATTTATCGGTGGGTTGGTGGTTGGAACCAAATTATTAAGTCCCGTAGGGACGTATGAGTCAACCGAAGACATATCTTTTATCGTAATCAACACCATATTTGTCAAGAAACGCCAGATATTCCTCCTCAAAAGTTCTATTCCTGTGATGTTCCTTCTGATTATTAATGTACTCAACAGTTTTATCAATTACAGATACGCTGGTGGCAAAAGCGCCATAACCTTCCTGCCATTCAAAACTGGTAAGCAAAGGGAATGTTTGACTAATCCATTTTGAGGAACCCCCCTTGATTAATTGAATCGTCTTGGCTATCGTAATAGTAGCGGGCAGTGATAAGAGAATATGAATATGATCTTCCGTACCCCCAACGGTTACGGCCTTCATACCATTCTCACGAGCCATGCCACCAAGGTAAGGATGCAGTCGATCTTGCAATTCAGGAGAAATGATACTTTCACGGTTTTTTGTGCTGAAAATGTAATGGATATAACAGCATATATAGGAATGTGCCATTTGTGATTCCAGTTTTCAATCGTCCCTGCGGGACTAAAAATATTTACGACCGATCAAACCCAGCAATAAATTGCTGGGCTATTCTCACAACGACCCTACGGGTCGAATAAGCTCGGCACACGGACTTAAATAGCCTGTATAGCATCATCATTGAATTTTCCCGTTGGTTCTTCAAACTCCTGCCGTCCCGTAGGGACGCTTGATAATCAAACATTTAGTCCCGTAGGGACGACTGAATTGACCGAAAAAAGATTCCTAATGAAACCGGTCAATCACCAATGTACTTACCGGCCTTTTGCCTTTGCTCCTTAAGGCTTTTACGGTTCTTCAGGATACTCTTTATAAGCTCCTTCGCCTCTTCCGCCTCCATACTGTTGGGCCATTGTTCAAGAACCTCATCGCAGGTCTGCAGCGCTTTGTTGTACATAAGTCTCTTGTACCTGTAGGCCAAATCCAGTTTGCGCCGGGCCTGAAGAATACTTGGATCTTCCTCGATTGTAATAACTTTCGGCTTGGCTGGTTTTTTTACGGAAGATACCGACGGTTTTTTCGCCGTCGGACTTGATGGAGGACCTGCCGGGGGAGCGGATTCCGATTTTTTGCCGCCGAACAGCAGGCCCAAAACACCTCCACTGGATGTCCCTGTCGATTGAGGAGCTCCCGTCATAGCCGGCGGGGCCGAGCGAGTCATACCAGCCGCCCCGACAGCCTTGAGCAGTTCCCGCACCAATATCATCCGGGGCAGGACGCCGCCCGTCGGGCCGACATAGCATATTTTACCTGTCGTACCGACAATCATCATTGAGGGAGTACCCGGCGCCAAACCGCTGAGTTGGACACGGTTGACATCCTCATCATACAGGCAGTTGGACCACGGCCAGGGCTGATCCATCAGTATGCCGGACAGACGTTCTCTGTCGCCCTCGCCTAACTTATCGAAGTTGATCCCGACAAACGAAATTTTCCCTGCGGTTCCGATTGTTTTGCCCATGAGTTGGTATATTCCGAATAAGCTTTTAAACTGATCGGCGTTTGTGAACAGGTCTTCCGAAGGCTCGCCTAATAGATCAAAGCCAGATCGTCTTGGCCCGCCACCCCCGCGTTCAGCGCTATATGGGTTAGGCCCGCGCCCAATTCCCGGAGTGGGTCGCCGTCGCTTGAGCGAAGCAGCGGATCGCGTTGCCGTTTCACCCGCCGGCAGGGTCCAGAGCAGCGCGCATAGCACCTGTCCCTTTCCCGGTTCGAAGTAGAAGTAACTGCCGTTGACATTACGCAGTTGTACTTTCTTGAAATCCTCACCGAGATCGCTATACGGCATATACTCCACCAGCAGGTTTAAAATGCTGTTATGGCTCGATCTTTTTGGGTACCGAGGCGACCTTGCTCTTTTGACGGCGGTGGTTCGCGACTTCTTTTGCACTTGTTGAAGATACGTCGGATCAACCGGTGCCAAAGCACCCAGGCTGCCGCCGCCCACTAACAATCCACGGCCATTCTCTTTTGTTGACCTGTCGGGACTACGTCGGGACGTCCTCTTTGGCCTGCGTTTGCTCGACTGTGGTGTTGACAAATCCCATTTCGAGAGTTGTTTTGAAGTCTGAAGTTTGCCGGGAGCACCCGGCTCATTAGGCTCGGAAGGTCTGGAAGGCATGGAAGAAACAGATGTTGTTTTTGTCGATACCGATTTTGCCTGCCAGCTTATAATGACATTTTTCACAGCGGTTTTGCCGGCTTCTCTTTTTTTCAACAGTTTTTTGGCTGCCTCGTAATCTTCCCAGTAAAGAGCCATAAGTATCTCGGTATCGGACATATCCGTATTTTCCGGCGCGCGTTTGGCAGCCAGCCTGGCATACTTCAGGGCGTCCTCCCGGTTACCGCGAAAATGAGCAATGTACGACTTGATCAGGTCTGTGTAGGCCCGCTGGTCGAGAGGGAGCATACCGGTATGACGCTTGAGTTCTTTAAGTTGCTGCTCAATCTGTTGTATATCCTCGCTCGTCAACGGTTTCAGCGCGATCACATGCTCCTGCAAGATGATCTCCGCGATTTTCACCAGACTCTGAGCCGCGTTTTGGGCGTCATTTCCCCGGCTGCCTCTGTTGGGCATACCGGGGGGGGACTGACCAGCCAGTTCGCCACCGCTAACCAGCAGCAGGGTCAGACAAACTGTGAACATAAAAACTGCCTTTTTTTCGTGGATATTGTGGATAAAACCATTCATTTTGATTCTCCTGGTATGCCTTCGCGGGAATAACAAACACTGTTTTCGCAACAAGTACTGATTACATAATTATACCACCATTTCCCCCTTTTGCAACGATGAACATATAACGGCCAGGGCAAACGCATCTAAATTTTTTGTGACTCAAGAGATCGCCAACGGCCGTCCGATAACTTCTGTATGAATTGCTATATCATTGTTATACAGGAGTTTAGAAATGAACAACACATTGCTGGATTTTTTTGCAGACCTG
>DAOVXR010000106.1 GCA_030636065.1 Sedimentisphaerales bacterium
CCTGATACTGACGATTAACTCTTTGCCGCAATGGAGGCAATAGACTGTTTTTTCCTGCATAAACGTTAATCAGCGGTTTTGTTATTGTCGATATGGGTTGGCATAGGCGCCGGAGCCGGCCTGTGAACAGGTTGGGGCGCCTGTACGGGTGCTTTTTTGGGCGCTGCCGCTTCACCGGCAGCGTCGCTGCCGACATTGCAATGGCCGATAAAATGGGCTCCGTCAACAACGATCAGTCGTTCGCAACGCAGATCGCCTTGTAGCCGAGCGGAATTTTTCAGCTCTACGAGGTCCCCAGCGGAGATATTACCGTTTATTTCGCCTTCGACGGTAATCGTGCCGGCTTCCACATCGGCCTGAATAGATCCTTCGGAAGCAACAACGAGGTTGCCCTTGGTACTGATACGTCCCTCGAAACTGCCGAGGATTTTAACACCTTTTTCGAAACTAAGCTCACCCTTAAATTTGGCATCGGGGCCGATGATGGTCGGAAAATCATTATCACTCACGTTGTTTTCTCCTGAAATCATATATACTCATTTATAAAAATGCGGCATTGGTGATTTCATAACTCCTTTGCTACTAACAGAATATGAGCCATGCCACACAAAAAAACCATACCAGATGGGTATAATTCATCCCATTCCTGACAAATATTATGGGGAAGCCCTCCATGGCCTGGCCAACGGACTGCGATCAACCCTGCCCGTGGTTTCCTTATGTTAGCAGGTGTGCTCAATCCTGTCAAGCCCTAATTTTGGTGGGGGCGAGGGGGCGGTCGGGGGGGGCTGAATCATAGGCCCGGAAAAACCTGGATTCCAGACGCCATTTAAAGTATTCTGCAATGGTAGGTTCACGATAAGAGAAGAGTTGCAACACATTTATAAGGAGTAATTAAAAATGACGACTATGCGAGTTTTCAACAGGCATGTCCCTTCTTTTCGGCGGACTGTTTTATTGACCCTGTGTCTCGCACTGACGAGCACGCTTTGTGGCGGTTCTGTGGAAAAGAAAAAATCGAACAAAGACGGCTGGATCAGTCTTTTTAATGGAAAGAACCTTGACGGATGGAAGGTTAAGATTGCCGGCTATAAACTGAACGACAACTATGGGAACACTTTCAGGGTAGAGAACGGCATCCTGAAGGTATGTTATGATAAGTATGATAAGTTTGACGAAAAATTCGGGCACCTGTTTTACAAGGACAAGTTCTCTCATTACATTTTGCGTGTGGAATACCGCTTTGTAGGAAAACAGACTCCGAGAGGTCCGATCTGGGCCTTTCGTAACAGCGGGATTATGATACACGGCCAATCGCCCGAAAGTATGACAAAAAAACAGAAATTTCCGGTTTCCATCGAGGTTCAGATGCTCGGGGGCAACGGCAAGGATAAACGCTCAACAGGCAATTTGTGCACACCAGGTACGCATGTCGTGATGGACGGCAAACTTGTTACCCAACACTGCATCTCGTCCAAATCAAAAACATATCATGGCGACCAGTGGGTAACATTGGAAGTCGAGGTACACGGCAACGCCATTATCAAGCACATTGTCAACAGCAAAGTTGTGTTGGAATATGAGAAGTCCCAGCTTGACGAAAAGGACCCTGACGCTAAGAAACTGATTAAGAAAAACAAGGTCAAAATGCTGCACGAAGGCTCCATATCACTCCAGGCCGAGAGCCATCCGGTCGAATTTCGAAAGGTGGAAATTCTCCTGTTGAAAAAATAACACTCACCCATCTTACCAAAAAGCGCGAGCATTTACGATGGTATTGCAGTTTTACAACCTTTTTTTTAACGATTTCTTTTAGTTTTTGACATGCCGTTTCATGAAAAGTGCAACATTGCCCGATGTCCCAGCGCCTGACTTCTAAGCGGAACCGAGAGAAAAATCGTTTGGGCGGCTGGACAAATTTGGGGTACGGGTGGGGATATACGATTCGAACGAGCAAAAGGGGACATTGGAAGATTTTTGAAGCAAAGGACAAGTACCTGTCTAATCTTTTTCCAGCGCTATCAGGTCTTCGTAGCACTCGCGCCGCCTGATAACTCTGAAGCTATCCCCTTCGACAAGCACTTCAGCCGCTCGCGGACGGGAATTATACTGACTACTCATAGCGAACCCATACGCACCAGCCGTAAAAACCGAGAGCAGATCATCCCGTTGTAACGGCGGCAGCAGACGGTCCCTCGCCAGAAAATCGCCTGTTTCGCAGACCGGCCCGACAACGTCCATTTTTTGTACACCTGGCATTTCGACTGTATTGTTACGGTCTGTGATTGCGAAACTGTCAGTTGTCCGTATCGGCCAGATAAAATGGAATGCGTCATATAACGCCGGACGGATCAGATCGTTCATTGCTCCGTCAACAACGGCAAAGGTTTTATTACCGCCTTGTTTCATGTAGAGCACTTTGGTAACGAGTATGCCCGCGTTGCCTGATATGCTTCGACCCGGTTCGAGTATGAGCTTCAGTTTTTTATTGCGTAGCAGTGGTATAATCGCTGCCGCGTAATCGGCCGCGATGGGTGCTTCTCCTGTGGTATAATCGGCTCCGAATCCACCTCCAACGTTGAGAGTTTCTATCGGAAAGCCTTTGTCGCGAAGCTCATTGATGAAGACCAGTGTTTTTTTGATAGCCTGTATGTATGGTTCGACGGTATTTACCGGCGATCCGATATGGAGATGAATACCGTTCAGTTTTATATGATCGTCATGTCCGAATTCTTCGAATACTTTCAGGGCGCGTTCGAGATCGACTCCGAACTTGGTTTCTTTTTTGCCGGTTGTCGTATGGCGGTGTGTGTTGGGATCGACGTCCGGATTAACCCGCAGGGCCGCCCGTACCTGCCTGGCCGTCTGGGCCGCAATCGAACGGAGATTAGTTAGCTCCGCCTCTGATTCGGTATTAAAGCAGGCGATACCGGCTTCGATAGCCTGGCGGATTTCTTCGTCGGTTTTACCCACTCCGGCATACACTACTTTATTCGCCTCGCCGCCTGCCTGCAGAACGCGGTAAAGCTCACCCCCGCTGACCACATCGAACCCGCTGCCCATTTTGGCCAGCAGCCGACAGATATTTATATTGCTACAGCCTTTGACCGAATAACAGATTAGCGGATTCAGTTCCGCGAACGCCTCAACCAACTTTTTATAGTGGTTTTGGAATGTTGCCGTGCTATAGATATATACCGGGGTACCGATTTCCTGTGCTATCTGAGCGACCGACACCTTTTCGCAAAATAATTGATTGTCTCTGTATTGAAAATAATCCATAACATCAGCCCCCGACTTTATGTCTGGGGTTTCTCTCTCTTTTGAATTCTATATTGTCGAGTAGACATAATATGGTTTCTTTATTCAGGTTTGATTCGTTTTTCTGTTTCTCTTGCCTTTCGGTATCAGGAGCAGAACACAATTGCCGATTTTAACCTGCAATTGTCGGATGTAAAGGACTAATTGATTAAGGAAGGTTTACGAAGCGATTCAACGGGGAAAATGTGCTGGTTTATAAAACAGTATTAAAACTTAAACCTTTAATGGAAATTCTGGAGAGAATCCAAAATAATCCAATCGATTTTGATTCAGTTCATAAACACGGCGTGTTTAAGGCTACTCAAAAAAACTACCAAGTTTTGATACTTCCGTCGGCATAGACTTTCACGTCAGTTTGACCACCACACTTCGAGCAACCCATCCTACGCTTGCCGGGAACTTTCGTATTGACCTCCCCGATTCGCTCACCGCATTTGTAGCAGTATATCGTTTCCCTATGCCCTCCACTACAGCTTCCACAATTTGACATGATTCGTCTCCTATTTTCTATTTCCGGTTGATCTTTTTCCAGCCCAACAATGAAATTGATTCGACGGGTGGCATCGTCTGATGTACTCATCAGACGATGGCGATTTTCTTCTCTTCTTCGCTTTCTTCGCTACCTTCTGTTCAATTCTTTATTCTGTATTTTTCTTCTCTTTTTTGTTATTTTTTGTTTTTCTTATCCGTTCTAATCCGTCGCCCCATGTCATCCGTATTCTATCTCTTCTCTCTTCTGATTTCTTCATTTCTTCCTATTCGATGTTGAACGTTGAATGTTGGACGTTCAACTCTCTTGAAATCATAAAATTCTTCACCACCTTCTTCTTTATCCGTCGCATCCGTGTCATCCGTGTGCTATCTCTTCTGTCTTCTTCTCAGCTTCGCAAAAACCCGACTTCCGGCAACGGCCCTACCAACGGCGAAACATACTCATAAAAACTTTCGTTAATATTATTACCCGCTTCGTTGATATACATATCGGGCAGGCTCTTGGTATTGACTGCCACTGATTCCAGGCTGGTAACAAACGTTTCAATTCGATAGCGGTCGTCTTTGCCGAACCGCTGCATGCACACGCTACCGGTCGTATTGTCCCCTGCCGCGTAGGACACTGCCATACGTCCGCAGTATCGCGCTTCGTAGGCATCTACTGGTGAGATAGCATCGGGGAAGCTTCGTTGCAGATAGCCGTATGTATCGGTCCGCATTCGTTTTCCAGGCAGTGCTTCTTTTAATCTTGCCGAGATAAAATCGGCTAATGCGCCGCTTCCGGAGAGTTGTACATTTCCATGAGCGTCCGCTTCGACTTCTTTTTGAATCCTTTGTGCCCACGGGATATTGTTTTCGTCACAGATACCTTCGCTGATAACCACCAGACAACGGCCCAGGCGATCATAAACTTCACGCACATCATTGCAGAATTGATCCATATCGACCGCCCGTTCCGGCACATAGATCAGATGCGGCCCGTCTCCTTCATGTCGCCGTGCCAGCATGGACGAGGCAGTCAGGAACCCGGCGTTTCGGCCCATTATGATATCGACTTTGATACCCGGCAGTGCCCTGCTGTCGAGATCGTTACCGATAATCGCTTTTGCCACGAATGTTGCTGCCGTACCGAACCCGGGACAGTGATCCGTAACCAGCAGATCGTTGTCTATTGTTTTTGGAACGTGGAACACTTTCAGGTCATAACCTGCTTCCTCGGCAAGGGTATCGATAATATGCGCCGAGCTGGCCGAATCGTTACCGCCGATATAGAAGAAATATCGCACATCATTTTTGCGAAACACCTCGAATATCTGATTGCAGTGTTCCTTTTTCGGTTTCATTCTTGATGAGCCTAGCGCTGCCGATGGCGTACGCGCCACCACTTCCAGTTTTTTTCGCGGTATTTGTTTCAGGTTGATGAAGTTCTCGTTCAATATACCTTCGACGCCGTGCACAGCCCCCAGCAGTTCGTTGATATACTCCTGTTCATAGACTTCTTCGATAACGCCTATCAGCGATTGATTGATAACAGCGGTCGGTCCGCCTGACTGTCCTACTACTGCGTTGCCCTTCAGTTTGTTACTCATAATTTTCCTTACTTAAAAAAGTGGGGCGCACACTCCGTGTGGCGATCTTATTCTTTATTTTCTTCAATTCGACGTTGAGCGTTGAATGTTGGACGTTCAACTCTTCCTCCATTCTCTTCTCTTTCTCACCACTCACAACTCACCACTCACCACTCATTCTCTACCATGTCCGTTCGATAAAGCCCGTATCTACTTCGCCTTTTATATATTGCGGGTGAGACAGTATTTCCAGGCATAATGATCTTGTACTTTTTATCGGAGCGATCTCGAATTCCTGTAGCGCTCTTTTCATACAGGCTATGGCTTCTGACCGGTTTTTTTTATGTACGATCAGTTTGCCGATAAGCGAATCGTACCGTGGCGATATTTCATAGCCTGCATGGGCATGCGTATCCAGTCGCACTCCTGGTCCCCCCGGCGCTATGAACCGTTCGATTCGGCCCGGACAGGGTTGAAATCCGTTGGCCGGGTCTTCGGCATTGATACGACATTCGATTGACACGCCGTTTTGTTTGATGTCTTTTTGGCGGAGTTTCAGATGTTCTCCTGCCGCTATTCGCAATTGCCATTTGACTATGTCTATACCGGTTACCATTTCTGTGATTGGGTGTTCTACCTGGACACGGGTATTCACTTCACCGAAATAATATTTGTTTTTATTATCCAGAAGAAATTCTACTGTGCCTGCGTTGACATACTTGGCCGTTTTTGTCAATCGGATCGCCGCCTTGCACAATTCGTCTCGAACACTGGCCTTGAGTGACGGACTGGGAGTTTCTTCGATGACTTTTTGGTATCGTCTTTGCAGACTGCAATCGCGTTCATAGAGGTGTACTACGTTGCCTGCCCGGTCAGCCAGTATTTGTATTTCGACATGACGGGCATGTTCCAGATATTTTTCCAGGAACAGGCTCGAGTTTTTGAATGCCCCTGCGGCTTCTGTCTCGGCGCTGTGGAACGCTACTCGCAGACTCATTTCGTTATGGGCGATACGCATCCCGCGTCCGCC
>DAOVXR010000273.1 GCA_030636065.1 Sedimentisphaerales bacterium
AACGGCCGTCATCGCTGAATATCCGCTCAATATTTTCAACAGGTTCACCCATAAACTCTTCTACTCTTCTTACTCATACACCCTTACACTCATACACCCATATACCCATTCACTCAATGTACTCGTTGTCCTGGTTTGGCGCCTTCATCGACTCTTAGTGCAAAAATATCTTTACCGCCCGGCCCTGCTGCCAGGACCATCCCTTCGCTTGTACCGAACTTCATTTTGCGTGGCGCCAGATTAGCCGCCATAACCATCAGTTTGCCTACCAGGTCATCGGGGTTATATGCCTGACGGATACCTGCCAGAACGGTGCTGCTTTGGCCGCCGAGGTCTAATTCCAGGCGTAGCAGTTTATCTGCTCCTTCGACATATTCTGCCTTGACTACGCGTGCGACACGGAGATCGACTTTCATAAAATCCTCGAAACTTATTTCTTCGGCGAGCGGTTCTTCTTCGAGGGCGCTTTTTTCGGTCTCGGTTTCGGTTTTTTGTGTAGTTGTTATTTGTTCTTCTTTGCTTTCTTCGATCATTTTTTGTACCTTTTTCGGATCAACTCTTTCGATCAGCCGCTCGAACTTATCGATCTCGTGATTTTCCAGTAATTTATTTACATCCTGCCATTGCAGCGGTTCTATGCGTAGTATCTTTTCGATTTTGGCGGCAAAGGCCGGCAAAACAGGTTTAAGATAGATGGTCAGTATCCTCATAGCGTTTAGTGCTGCTGTCAGGGTTTCGCGTGCGTGTTCCGGATTTTCTTTGATTGCCTTCCACGGCTGACGACCGTCGAAGTAACGGTTCACTTCGTCAGCCAGACTGGTGATAATGCGGGCTGCTGCTGCGTAGTTGCACGATTCGTATTGTTGGGCTATGTCCTCGGTTCGATCCTGAAGCCGCGATAGTAGTTCTTTTACTTCCGGCGAAATTTCACCTAATCGGCTTTGGAGTTGCTTGGTCAGCATAGGCACGGAGCGGGACGCCAGGTTGGCCAGTTTGCCCACCAAGTCGCTGTTCACTCGTGCGATAAGGTCTTCGGTACTGAGGTCGATATCTTCTGTACCGGGTCCGAGTTTGCAGGCATAGTAATAGCGCAAATATTGCGGGTCGAGATATTTCAGATACGTCGAGGCGTTAATAAAAGTACCTCGCGACTTGCTCATCTTCTCGCCGTTGACAGTCAGGAAGCCGTGAATAACCAGTCGTGTGGGCGTATTGAAGTCAGACCCCATCAGCATGGCAGGCCAGAACAACGCGTGAAAATATGTGATGTCTTTTCCGAGAAAATGATGTATCTCGGTATCGGGATTATTCCAGTAATCATCGAACTCACGACCGGTTTTGTTACAGTACGCTTTTGTACTGGCCATATAACCGATGGGCGCGTCTAACCAGACATAAAAATACTTATCGGTTTCGCCTGGGATAAGGAACCCGAAATAGGGAGCATCGCGTGAAATATCCCAGTCTCGCAGACCCTGCTCGAACCATTCCTGTAATTTATTGCGTACCTGTTCGTGGACTCGGCCGCCTGCGAGCCATTGTTGCAACTTATCGGTAAAATCGCCTAACTTGAAAAAGTAGTGTTTTGATTTACGCCGCACTGGTGGCTTGCCGCAGACACTGCAACCGGCGTCTTTGAGATCGACCGGCGAATAGGTGGCATGACAGGCTTCGCAGGAATCGCCGTATTGATCGTCCGCGCCGCACTTCGGACAGGTACCGCGGATAAAGCGATCCGGCAAAAACATCCCATCGTGTTCGCAATAGGCCTGCTCGATCTCACGGCTGACTATATGACCGGCCTGGTTGAGTCGTTCGAAGATTGTCTCGCTCAGTTGCCGATTCTCGTCTGAATGGGTACTGTAGTAGCTGTCGAATTCAACCTCGAAGCCGGCAAAATCGCGAACATGGGCGACATACATGGCCCCGATAAGTTCTTCGGGTGTAATGCTCTCTTGTCGGGCACGGATCATAATCGGTGTTCCGTGTGTGTCGTCGGCGCAACAGTAGATACAGTCATGGCCGCGCATTTTCTGGAAACGAACCCAGATATCTGTCTGGATATATTCTACCAGATGCCCGATATGGATCGGGCCGTTGGCATAAGGCAGAGCCGCGGTTACCAGAATTTTTCGCACTATTTTCTTCTCCGTGTCGTCATTCCTGCAAAAGCTTGTCCTTCCTGCGAAAGCAGGAATCCACTATTTTTTTCTGTATTCTCTCTCACCACTCACAACTGTTCTTACATTTTCTTCTTCTTTCTTCTGCGCCGACGCCGACCGCTTCGTGTTTTTTTCTGTTCTGCCTCAGCCGGTTCTTTTTGATCAGGATCGCCGATCGCCGCTGCCTCGGCTGAGACGGGTTCGATATCTTTCTTTTCCGGCGGTGTCCTGCCTGCGGAGGGTGTCTTTGGTGGCACCCTTGTATTTGTCTGAGACTTTTGTGCTCTGGCTTCTTCTTCGTCGGTGTCTTTATAGTTCTGCTTGATTATTTCATCGTTGCTTATTGCTACGATACGCCCTGATTCCTCCAGTCTGATTTTCACTAATTGGGTCAGAACTTGGGCTTCTATTACGATAGCTGTCCCGTCTTCGGTCAGTACTCGCGAATTTCTACGCGGCAGTTTTTTATATAGTTCGGTATATACCTGGTCTTCGTAGCGCAGACAGCACTTGAGTCGGCCGCATCTGCCCGAAATCTTTGACGGGTCCAGCGTGGCCTTTTGCAGCTTGGCCATACGCATATTGACTGGCTGGAGCACCTTCAGAAAGTTCTTACAGCAGCATTCACGGCCGCAGGTTTCATAATCCCCGACGAGCCGGGCTTCGTCTCGCGCGCCGACCTGTCGCATCTCGATTCGTGTCTGGAATTCATGTGCCAGTTCTTTGACCAGGTCTCGAAAATCGACTCGGCCGTCAGCCATAAAGTAAAATATCATACGTTCGCCGCCGAAGAGGTATTCCGCGTCGATCAGTTTCATTGACAGGTTTTTTTTATTGATCAGTTGTTGACAGAACCGCAATTTCTCTTTGATATTGGTGTCCAGATGATGTTGATCGTTGAGGTCCGTATTGGAGGCAAAGCGTACAACGGTACCGTGTGTACTGATCGGATAACTTGGCCCGTTGGCTTTGTAATAGCTGTCTATTTGCTCGCTGGGGATCGTACAGAAGCCTCGACGATGGCAAAATGGCGATATGATCTCGCCAATTTCCATTCCGCGTTCGGTCTTGGCGACAACGTGTGTTATGCCTGCCGGGATTTCTCTTTCTGAGTGCCGAAACTGTCCGAC
>DAOVXR010000185.1 GCA_030636065.1 Sedimentisphaerales bacterium
TATCTCTCTTCGATAAACGGTGCGGCAGAATTCTCCCGTGTAACAGCCATCTGGCCCGTCAGGTACGCCTGAACCGACCGGAACTGGCTGATCGGATACAATTACTGCCTATCGGTACGCGTGTAAGCGATCAGCCCTGCTGTTTCAGCCACGGCCAACGACAGGCGCAACTTTTCTGTTGCGGCCGACTGGAAGACCTATATGGATTTCCGGAACTGATAAATTCCATGAAACGATTGAGCGAAATGGGATATGCTTTTCATGCGACCATTTCAGGTCAGGGGCCGGCTGAGCATGATCTGCGCCGACAGGTCAAAATGCTCGATCTCGAACAGCGAGTGCATTTTGTTCCGCCGATTGAGATGATGCTTTCGGGTAGCGATGCTTATAAAGCGGTATTGCGGACGGTCGATATATTTATACAGCCCTGGCCGGAGACGGCATGGCGGCCGGAACTGCTGGAGTCTATGAGCGTAGGCAATGCCGTAGTAGTGGCCAACGGGGTAAAAAACGACCTGGTAACCGAAGGGAAAACCGCCCTGACCATACCGTTCCACAACGAACAGGCGTTAACAGACAAGATTGAACGGTTATTGAAGGATCGTGAATACGCTCGCCGGCTCGCGCAATGCTCACAGACATATCTACGTAAGCATTTCCTGGTCAGCCGAATGATCACACGGCTTGCCAGGGCCTACCGCTCCGCACTGCTGTACAACAAAGAATACTAATGAAAATACTTGTCAAACACCACTGTCTAACGCAAAAGGCCATAGTCGGCAAGAATCCGGGTCAACTGCTCTTTCTTGTCAGCGTCGAGTCCGACCATCGGCAGACGCATCTCATCGGAACATCTCTTCAATATGGCCATTGCGGCCTTGATGGGAATCGGATTTGTGGCCAGGCTAAGCAGCGCTTTGGACAAAGGGAACAATTTGTTATGCCACTGACGAGCTGTAGCGAAATCACCTTCCAAAATAGCATCTGTCATAGCCTTGACGTCGGTGGGCACAATATTGGCTACGACGGAAATCACTCCTTTACCACCGACCGAGGCAATCGGCAAAGTCAGACTGTCGTCGCCGGAGAGAATCGTAAGCCCACAACTGATGGCAATCTGAGAAGCCTGATCCAGTTGACCGCTGGCCTCCTTGACAGCCACGATATTGTCGATCTCAGCGAGGCGAGCCATTGTCTCAGGAGCCATATTGACACCGCAGCGGCCGGGGATATTGTACAAAACCATAGGCAGGTCAACCGATTCCGCAATCGTGGAAAAATGCTGATATAAGCCTTCCTGTGTCGGCTTATTATAATATGGCAGTACCTGGAGGGTACCATCCGCACCGGTTTCCTTGGCGAAACGGGTCAGATCGACGGCCTCGGCGGTACTATTAGAGCCGGCGCCGACAACTACAGGCACGCGACCACCCACCTCATCCACAACAACTTCTATGACTTTTTTATGCTCTTCGTGGGAGAGCGTGGGCGACTCACCCGTCGTACCGACCGGCACAACACCATCAATACCACTTTCAACCTGAAAATTAACTAACTCGCGCAGGGTTTCAAAATCCACCCTGCCATCCGTAAAGGGGGTTACCAGTGCAACTAAACTACCAGTGAACATAATATTACCTCCTGTTGGTCAAATTTCGAGTGGGTCAATTAGCCCCACTCTACCGGCTACTATTATTCTTAGAGGTTGCGTTCAATATAATGCTGACAGTATAATACAGAAACGTACCTGTCAAGTAATTTCGCGGTATATTATAACCCTTTGATTCCCGACCCGGCCAAAAGTGCATACATAAAAAAGCACACCTGCGCATCGGTCGGGGTAAGAGGTGGTATGGCGCAGGTGTGCTTGTTAGAATACCTACAAGACTAATAAATGGCGGGCACGGCCCGGGCTACAGAAGAATCCCCCGATTTTACATCGGGGGCTAATCAGGCCCCCCCGCTTGACAGCAGGGGCTAATAAAGAATCCGCCTGCGGCGGACTATTTCAAATGGTGCGATACATCGCACCCTACTAATTGAGTTGTTCAGTTAATCTTTCAAGTTCTTTATTGAGCGCATCTATAAACTCGAACCACTCTTTCTCACTGATTTCCTTGATGAGTTCTTCTCTGCGCGTTTGCCACATTTCATCAACGGAGATTATAATGTCCTTAAGCAGTTCTATCAGTTCCTCAATAGTCAACTCAGGTGGAGGCAAAGCAGCTTTCTTGTCGGCTGAAACCGACCGTCCGGTTGAATCGGTCGATGTCGAACCGGCAAACAGCATATTCCAGCCAGAACTCCTAAGTAAAAAATAGTCTTCCATATATTCGCAGCTCATCAAAAGCCAGTCATCAGTGAATAATAACAAGTCCGCCGGGTCAATCTGCTCATCGGCAAACAAGTCGCAGGCAAGATTCCAGTTTTGCGTACCCTGCTCACTAAGCCAGGCCGAAGCCAAGATCGCGAAGTCTTCCAGATTAACTATGCCGTCTCCATCGAAATCGGCGAGACTCGGTCCGCAAATCAATCCGCTATATTCATCGGCCCCCATATCCACACGTAAAACTTCGTCCTCGTTACCATCAAGCAGGCGATCATCGCCATCTATGTCGATCTGATCAGAGTAATTTCCCGATGGGTCCCCAAAGTCGATACAGGGAGAATCCGTCTTTAAGTGATAATTCTGATTGTTGGGGTCAGTATTCGAAAAGATAAAGAGCGGATCAAGACTTATATTTCCCTGCCCCGTATCCCCGTCACTAATACAACTATAACTTGCCGAACAATCCACCAAATCACCGCCCTGGGCATTTGACCAAATAATGGAATCCGTAATAGTCGGCGACTTTTCCGACGGACCATCAAAACAAATTCCGGCGTTCTGGTTGTTAGCAATAGTATTGTTCTTTACAACAGTAATACCATTGGGATCGGCAAGACAAATCCCATCCTGATTAAGATAAATCCAGTTGTTCACAATAGCGGGCTGCCAGGTCTCATGACAGATAATCCCTTTCATGTTTTGGCAGATTCGATTATGACCTATTTCAACTTCGCTGCTTTCACAGAAGACACCCGCTTCCCTGCCGCCGTGGATGACAAAGCCGTCCAGAAAACCGCTGTTCACACCGATATAACCACTTACAACATAATCGACATTATCCTCATGGTTACGTTCGGTCTCACCTATCGGCTGATCATAATCATCATCACCAAGAATATCACCACTCAGAATTGTATTGTACTTCATCCAATTACGTTGCGAAAGTTCCTGCTCATCACCACGAAACCCGCCGTATAATTTCACACCGTCAGAAAGCTGAAAAGTCATGTTTGATTCGCCAGCCGTAACGGTGGGTCTGTAAATTCCATCCGCCACCCAGATTTCATCGCCACAGCCACACTCAGCCCGATCCAGTGCACTTTGCAGGTTGGTATAGGCGTTAGGCCAACTGGTTCCAGTATCGGCGCCCTGAGCATTATGGTCCACAAAAATCACATCGCCACCCCAACCACACACAGGCACATCCGAATTCGTGATATTTTTATAACTTATTTCGTTTCCCGATTCTAAGTCCAGGGTGGCATAATTTCGTATAATGCCCAGTGGCTCAGCCTGATTATTTACGGTTACAGACAGGTTGAGAGTTTGCGACTGCCCCACCGTCAAGGAGGCGATTTGCCATGTATATGTATGGGAGGCGGCATTATAATTGGGGTCAGAAGGGTTGGAGCAATCCGCTCCAAGAGGCAAATGGTCAACAACAACAAGATTGGAGGCATTCCCGACATAATTCGGATCAGTTGTATCGGTAATAAAGTTTTCCAGATATATCTCATAGGCAATGGTGTCGCCGGGGGCAACACAATCACCAGTAAATGTCTCGGTTTTTTCCAGTTTCAACAGACCACCGCGAACATCAAAGGCCTGTGGTGCGAATTCCGATAGTGCCTCGTCTCCCATACCGGAAAAAACCGATACATAGCCATCACTTTCAATACGCCATGTACCCACTCCAAGTTCAATATTCGGCGATAACTGTCCCACCCCCAAAGTATCGCTGTATGCTATGGCTCCGGTTGAAACATCATAAACATCAACATGAGTTCGTTTCGTATGGGACAAAATATGGGTATAGTCGATGTCCGATATCCAATCCGAATCCTTCACAAGATAAAAATCCTGCTCTTTCCAGCCGCCGATGCCGGTTCCTTCTTTTTCAGGGATGAAGACGCTGTGATACTTGCTGCCATAGACGCCCACGCTGATTGTGCCGGTGGAAGTGATGGTGTAGTATGTGTCCAGTCCGCCATTGTCTTCTGTAAAATCCTCCACGTGCGACTGGCCCTTTTGCAGAGTGCCCTCATAGACAATCGCCTGCGTCTGCGTGTTTTTAATCACTACCTGCGAGTCCTCGTATGCCGCTATCGCCATAAACTGATCTATAGTGAACGGTACCCCATGCAGATGGACA
>DAOVXR010000259.1 GCA_030636065.1 Sedimentisphaerales bacterium
CGCAATCATACTGCTGCTGGTCGGCGTGGCTCTGATAATTATGGAGATGTTTCTTCCGTCGGCAGGGATTCTGGGGGCGTTAGCGACCGGAGCGATAATAGGCTCACTGGTGCTGGCCTTCAAAGAAGGTGAAGGAATCGGCCTGGTCTTTCTTGGGCTAACAGTAATCATCGTACCCGTTCTGCTTGTGCTGGGCCTGAAGATTTTTCCCAAAACGCCAATCGGACGAAGGATTATATTGCCGCCCGTAAATGAGCCGGCCTCGGTACGCGGACAGGCAGGGGTGAGTATGGAAGACTATAAAACCCTGACAGGCAAAAACGGACGGACCGTTACGCCACTTCGGCCGTCCGGTATAGCAGAAATCGAGGGCGAACGATACAGCGTGGTTTCCGAAGGAGAACTGATCGAAGATAATACAAAAATTGTGGTAGTCGAAATTCAGGGAAACAGTATAGTGGTGGAGAAGTTGTGAGTAGTGAGAGGTAAGAACTAAAGAATGTTATTGACACGAAGACTGTAAGGGGTTAGTTGTTGGTGGATAGAAATAAGTTGGACAACAAACAGGAATTGAAACGAACAGGGTAAACAGGAACTCTTGGCAACAAGACCAAAAAGTGCCTGTCCCCTTTAATTTCCCCTTTAATTTCCCAAAAAAAGCAGTGGTAAAACGCTGGGGACAGTAAGAAAAGGAAAATAAGTAATATGAGGAAACTATGAGCGAAGCGGAGAATAGTAAAGCAGACACACTTGTGGAGAGCGAACTGGACACAAGTGCTGAAGAGCTAGAGGATAGGCTTGCAGCAGATATTTTGGCGTTTTCTGGTCGCATTGCTTACGGTGCAGACTTGGTTATTAGAGATGCTGTTGAATGGCGGAAACAACAGAAGCCAAAAAGAAAAAAACTTGCCTTCTTTTTGGAAACAGGAGGTGGCTATATCGAACTCGCACAGCGTATTGCGAGTACTCTCAGGGAGCATTATCGAATCGTTGAGTTTTACGTGCCTGATGCTGCTATGTCTGCAGGCACAGTTTTAGTAATGTCAGGTGATGCAATTCATATGGATTACTATTCAACTTTAGGCCCAATTGACCCGCAATTACCCAGGCCGGATGGAAGCGGTTATGTTCCTGCGCTTGGATATCTTAAAATGTTTGAAAAGCTTATGGACAAGGCTGCTAAAGGTGGTTTAAACACAGCAGAGACGACTTACCTATGCTCCCTTGACCCCGCAGAACTTTATCAATATGAGCAAGCGAGAGAGCTTTCGGTTTTTTTGCTTGAGCAATGGTTGGCAAAGTATAAATTCAAGAATTGGAAAATAACGAATACCAATAAGACACGTGTAACGCCAGCAATGAGGCGGCAACGTGCTCGCGAGATTGCAAAGAAACTAAATGATACTGACAAGTGGCACACACACGGGCATGGTATATCTATGGCGGTGCTTCGTAGCGAAGAACTAAAATTGCAAATTGAGGATTTTGGAGAAGACAAGGGACTTCGAAAACAAATCAGAGATTATTGGAGTCTTTTAACTGATTACATGGCGAAAAAGGGACACAAAGGGGTAATACACGTTAGCAAACGGTACAAACCATTAACATGGTAATAGGAGCTATTATGAGTAAATCAAAAAGTATAAATATCCATAAAATTATTAAAGAGAACCCTGCCGTGGATGCGATGGAATTACAACGAAACATTAAAATGCTTCAAGATTTAAAGCAAGCAGGCATTAATTTAGGCCCGAACTACAACCTTGGGTCTCCTTACGCACGCCCAGAACCGCAAGGCGACCAAGTCGAGCCGCAAAGCCCCGCTATTCGGCTAAGACATATTTTGCCTTAGCTTAAAAAAACTCTACAAACCGTATTTTTATACATAAATAGGGTGATGAAAAATGAAAGGGAAGAATATGGAAAAGTGGCTGGAATGTACAATATCCGCAGGACAGTTTACCGGTGAGTTTGCTGTCCAAGGTAAGATGTTTGACTCGACGGATTTTTCTCTTTTCGCTCCGGAAAAAGATTTGATATTTAGTAAAGAAAAACCTACGGGGAATGATCACGTAAAGGGGGTCATTCGCGTCATACCTTTGGATGAAAAAGAAGACCTAATGTTTGTTGCTCTACCGCGACCAACATTTGAAAACGGACAAACTATAACGGTCAAAAAAAACCAAATCAAATAGGAGCGCGATTTGTAATGATCCTCTCAAACCTTGAAATCCATAAAGCATTGGACGAAGGTAGAATAGTCATTGAGCCACAACCTACACCTCGAAAGAAAGGAATCGGGGTCAAGTATTGTCCATATGATACACACACAGTTGATTTGAGACTTGGTAATGAAATTACGGTCCCAAAGCCTAGCACGTATGCTTATGATTTCCTAGCACCTGGTAGTATAGCCGACCTTATAACCAAAAATTGTGAAAAACACATATTAGAAGAGGGGTGTCCTTATCATTTGAAAAAGGGGAAATTTATCCTTGGCCAAACCTTTGAAACAATCAAGTTGCCAATCGAAAAAGGACCACTATATTTGGCAGCTCGAATTGAAGGGAAAAGTAGCAGGGCTCGGTGTGGTTTGCTTGTGCATTTCACAGCACCTACTGTTCACCCTAATTGGTCAGGCCCACTCACACTTGAAATCATTAACCTCAGTGAGACACCATTTCTACTTCACAGCAAGATGCCAATAGCACAGTTGATTATTGAGCAAGTTAAAGGCGAAATAGAGTTGAATCCCAGTCAGTTTCAAGGTCAGTCAACTCCTGAAGGAACAATATAGTTTTTTCTTTAAACGAACGATTCGATTTTTTCTTTGCATATAAAATATTCAGCCGCGAATAAACGCGAATAAATTGAACAAAAGATAGCGAAGGAAGAGAAGAAGAAAGAAAAGATGAACATCGAACGTTGAATTAAAGAAATATTGAATACAGATAAGCGTCCAGCCATGTGCCAAAAACCGTTGAAACGGCGGAAAAGATGGATTCCTGCCCACTGCTTTCGCAGGGGCAGGCTCTCCGCAGGAATGACATGGTTTTGTTAGAGTTGGCTATGTCAAATGGTGCGATATATCGCACCCTACTTATGAAAAACAGGAGAATAAAATATGGAACCGATTATGTTAGCAGAAATGGGTAAAATTACCGTTGGGATATTAGTTGTCCTTTCCATTGTCGCCCTGGCATTCATTTTAGTTATAGGCCGATTCGTAAATATATGGATTCAGGCGCTGTCGAGCGGGGCGAGAGTGAGCTTTTTTGACCTGATCGGGATGTGGCTGCGAAAAGTGCCGGCTCAAATGGTGGTGTCAGCAAGGATTTCAGCAGTTCAGGCAGGCATAGGAGACCTGAGTACAGTAGAACTTGAAAGCGCTTTTCTGGTCCGCA
>DAOVXR010000231.1 GCA_030636065.1 Sedimentisphaerales bacterium
CGATTAGTCGTCTTTCGACCCTTTTCGATACGCAGTCGCAGGCCGCTGTCGGCCCCCATCAATGAGTGATCGGCGCGATCGAAAAACCAATCCATTTGCCTCAGTTCGTCTAACCATTCACCGCCCGATTGTACTACTCGCTCAATGTATGGTTCCAGGCTTTCGACCTTGAATTTTGCTTCTATTTCCACTGGCATAAAAACATCATAACCGCTTGCCAATGATTTGTCAATTGACGAACTGTTGCCCGTCCATTAAAATTGCCGTTATGAAAAAGACGCCATCACATAACAATAGTTCCGGAAATCATAAACAAAACGGTCAAACAGAGTTGGTTCTGTCGCGTGAGCAGGTTCGTCAATGCGACCGGATTGCCATCGAGCGTTTCGAGATTAACGGTTTGGTTCTTATGGAGAACGCCGGCGCTGCCGCTGCCCGATTGATACTATCTCTGATGGACGATACATCGTCTTGTCGCGTTTGTGTTGTTGCGGGGGTGGGTAATAACGCCGGTGACGGCTTTGTCGTAGCGAGGCATTTGAGTAGCGTCAATGTGCCGGTTGAGGTGATTTTGTGCGGTAGCCGTGAACGCTACAAGGGCGACGCAGAGGCCAATCTGCGTATTATCGAGCGTATGGCCCTGCCGATTGTCTGTCTCGAACCGGGACGGCCTGAAGCCGCGGCGGGTGTTATTCGTTCGCATGCGGCGGTTGTGGACATTATCGTCGATGCGATGTTAGGTACCGGCGCTGTCGGGTCGCCTCGTGAGCCGATCCGTTCGGCCATCGAGATAATCAACAATTTACAAAAAACCGTAGTCGCTCTCGATATTCCTTCCGGCCTTGATTGTGATACCGGCCAACCCATTATCGATAATGCGGCCGTTCGCGCCGATCATACGGTTACCTTTGCCGCAATGAAGAAGGGGTTCCAATCACCCGAAGCAGGCAGGTACACCGGAGACGTAACGGTCGCCTCCATCGGTATCGACACTTCGCTTTTGCAGGGCTAACTGTATGATCGATGAAAGTTGGATAGCTGCGTTTACTTTTTATCTCTCAATCTGTTGAGTCCGATTCTTTTTTGTCCGAGACTTCCGCGGGTACGCTTTTGCGAGTTATTGGAAAACAGATTTGATTTCGCGTCGTAACGTGTTGTTGGATGAGTCAGGCTGCGGGTTCGGCCCTGAGTCAGTTCAGTTGCCGAAGACCTGGTCAACCTCAAACGGCCGAGTCTGTTTCTGTTAAGACGGCTTTTCCGATGTGTAAGACCGGTTGCTAATGAATTTCTTCGCGACTGCAAAAAGGGCTTGCCCAATTCGTCGGTTCTGATAGTGAACGCGTTGGTTCGTGACGGTCTGGAACGAAAAGACGGCATTGTCAGCAACTGCTGGGCTGATGCAGAACTTGCCGTGGTGGTCGGAACAGGACCGAACAACCTACTGAAATCGCCGGGCATTCTCATGCTGTCCATCATCCCAAAACGATTAATTTGTAATCCTGCTTTTGCCGTGGCGCCGATAGAAGGGGCACGTACCGGGCCTGTCATTGATTGCCGCAAACTGACACTGAACGGATTCGGTGTGGTTCTGGGCATACCGGCAGTCATGTTCGATTCGCTAGTAGAATATCTGTTGAAAGTCCCCATCAGGCCGGTGCCTCGTGACGCAGTTACCTGGAAACTTTTTACCCCCCGGACCGAGAAATTGCCCATTACCGCCCGTCCCTGTAGCTGTCCGGGCAGGCCAAATAATAGCCCAATGGCTAAAAACACGAAGTTTGTCAAATTATTTCGGTTCATAAGTTAAAGCTCACACAAGAAAAACAACCTATATGGGGCAAAATCCCACCTTGTTTATCAGTGATAACAACGGTCTATCTTTACATTATAGCATATTTTACCGACATTGGCAAGTAAGACCTGTTTTGACCATTTGCGGAAAAGTCGGGAAAATTCTGATATTCGGTTTTTTTTTGTTCTTTTCACCTTGACAAATCGCAATACGTCTGATAATATACTCTCAGGATTACACTTTACCGGTATCTTGCGAGTGGTTCATTCCCTTGCGCCGGTTGTTATGTGCGATAGGTGTGGTCTGTGGTTGCTGGAAGGGAGTTAAACCCTGTCCGGAGTCTGCTTCGGGTGTGGTGAGAGAGAGGTTTCTTTTCCTTTTTTTTCCGGCTATATGGCTATCTTGTCTGTCTGTTTATGTGTGGAGGTTCTGTAATGAATGCAGAGTTGACCGGAGAACTCTTCGAATGGTTGTTGGCCGAGTGGGCTGGTTATGGTAATGAGCCGGAACAGGTGTTTCCTAATCTGCTCAACGCAGACATCGAAACCCTGAATAATGAATTGTCTAAAATAATTCTTCAAGCTAATCCTATAAAACAAGCCGTTTGAGATAAGTCGTTTATAAATTGTACCAGTGTTCAATAGCTGAACGGACATCTTCCGCGTTGGCTGCGGTAATCAGTGCCATCTGGACTTTTTTACGCTGAGGATGACGACGGCAATAATAAACGCAAAACTTGCGGAAGAAAAATGTCGCCTTCGACTGTGGATAGTGTTTCAGGATAAGCTCGAAATGCCGCATCATAAGTCGGCCCTGTTCGGTGAGGCTTGGCGGGGGTGGTTTTGTTCGGCCGGCAATCAAGGCCCTTGCTTCACGAAATAACCACGGATTACCAATCGCGCCCCGGGCGACAAGAACACCGTCAACATCATACTCAGTAAGACGCTCGACAATGTCTTCGGCCAAAAACACGTCGCCACTACCCACAATGGTCGTTCGCGGGAATGCACTCTTTACCCGCGAAATGAGACTCCAGTCGGCACGGCTACGATACTTTTGATCGACGGTTCTGCCGTGAATGACAAGGCCGTCAACGCCCTCCGCTACGGCCTGCTCACATATCCGCCAAAAGTTTTCTGTCGATTCTTCACTCTGGTCGTAACCGATTCTCAACTTTACCAGAACAGGACACTTGACGGCCGGTCGTACCCGCCTGATGATTTCGACGGCCCTTTTCGGGTCAGTAAGTAAAAAACCGCCCCGGAGTTTTTGGGTTACCTTCGGGGCAGGACAAGCGAAGTTCAAGTCAATCAGGTCATAACCAAACTCGCTCAGCCTCCGGGCCGCTTCGGCCATAGTGTCCGGATCGTTGCCAAGTAATTGTCCGCCGATTGGACGCTCCCGATCACTGATAACGTAAAGCGGCTTACGCAAAACTTCCGGATACAAAACCGACTTGTCTAACATAAGTCCGCTAAAAACCAGCGGCGCCCCGTGTTCCATCGCCAACAGGCGCATAGCCTGATCGCTATAGCCGCTGAGAGCCGCCTGGAAAAAAGGGACGTCAAGAGTAATCGTACCGAGTTTCATTATAAGTTCCAGGCGCGTGCAAAGGCCTCGAAGCTACGGTCGTAAGTCTTTTCCACCTCGTCCGGGAAACAACAAGCGGGCAGTTGCCGACTCTTCAAATGATAACTGAGGCACTCGCAACAGATTCCCTTATGAGAACAGCCGGGATAAGTACAATTACAATTTTTCAGGTTTTGTTCTTTTTTACACTTCATAGTTATATGTCTCCTTAAACGGTGGCGCCGAAGTCCGGCGTTAATGAGAAAATTCACCTATTGCGCTCGGCTGAATAGTTATAAAAAATTTTGGTTCAACTCCAATAAAGTTGGTAGAAAATCGTTCAAGAGCAGTCAGCCTGCGGCTGACTGGAGTTTATCGCATTGTGGCAACCGGCATAATCATCGCGGCTGGTTGCTGTTGCGGAAAACG
>DAOVXR010000214.1 GCA_030636065.1 Sedimentisphaerales bacterium
CATCTTCATCGTGTACGTCGTTGGGTAGATTTGAAATTGTTGGTGTTTTTTGCTCATCAGTACTTGGTACAAAAAGACTTACAAACAGTTGCTTAATTATGAAAAATCCTCTATTCTGGATTCTTCTTCTTTCTTTCTCACCACTCACAACTCATTCACCATTTTCTCGTAGCGCTTGACATTTCAGCTTTTGTCGGTATAGTTTTTGGTAAATGATTAAGATAACCTTACCAGACAACAGCGTATTGGATTTTGACAGTTCCGTAACAGGCCTTCAGATTGCCGAAAGGATTGGCTCCCGACTGGCTCAGGACGCCCTGGCCGTGCGGGTTGACGGCCGGCTCTGCGACCTGACTGCGACAATTGACCGTGATGTCCGCGTCGAAATCCTCACTTCCAAAAGCGACCCTGACGCGAGTCTTGAGCTTATACGTCATAGTTGTGCTCATATAATGGCTGAAGCGATCTGCAATCTTTTTCCTGACACTAAGTTGGTTTATGGCCCCACTGTCGAGAACGGTTTTTATTATGACATTGATTTGGACAAGCCCATTACCCCGGACGATTTTTCGGCTATCGAGGAGGAAATGGATAAAATCGTCGCTTCTGACAAGCCTTTTGTGCGTTATGAATTACCTCGCGACGAGGCAATGGAGAAGCTCCAGACCGAAGGCAATCGCTACAAAACAGACAACGCCCAGCGGGCTAAGGGAGACACGCTCAGTTTTTACGTTACCGGCTCACGGGAGAACAACAGCTTTGAGGACCTGTGTTTAGGCCCTCACGTACCCGGTACCGGCCACGTCGAGGCATTTAAGTTAATGAGTGTGGCAGGCGCGTATTTTCATGGCGATGCCGGCGAGAAAATGCTGCAACGTATTTATGGAACAGCATTTACGACACGGAAAAAACTGAATGTTTATCTTCATCAATTAGAGGAGGCCAAAAAACGTGATCATCGCCTTATAGGGAGGCAGTTGGACCTCTTTCATTTTAACGAAAATGGACCGGGTTTCCCATTTTTACATCCGAAGGGGATGATAATCTGGAACGAATTACTGAAATTCTGGCATGAGCTACACAACAGAGCCGGCTATCAGGAAATCCGCACACCTATCATTTTGAATGAAAAATTATGGCATCAGAGCGGCCATTGGGACAATTACAAAGAAAACATGTATTTTACCGACATTGACGAGGTAAGATACGCTATTAAGCCGATGAACTGTCCCGGCGGATGTTTGGTCTATAAATCAAGGCCGCATTCCTACCGCGAACTGCCGATGCGAATCGCGGAACTGGGAATAGTGCACCGACACGAGGCAAGCGGCGTCCTGCACGGACTGATGAGACTCCGCCAATTCACCCAGGACGATGCCCATATTTATTGCACACCGGAACAAATCGAACAGGAAGTAATCAACGTAATTGACTTGATATTCAACACTTATGAGGCTTTTGGCCTGGCCGACTGCCGCCTGGAACTCTCGACCATGCCTGAAAAACACATCGGCTCGGAGCGGATGTGGGACAAAGCCACTAATGCGCTCAAAGACGCATTGGCCGCGAAGGATGTGAAATATTCCATAAATCCCGGCGACGGAGCATTTTATGGGCCAAAAATAGATTTTCATGTTCGAGATTGCCTGCAAAGGTCCTGGCAACTCGGTACTATCCAGTTGGACTTTTCAATGCCTGAGAGGCTCGATTTGAATTATATAGATCGGGATAACACTGAAAAACGGCCTGTGATGATACACCGGGTGGTATTAGGGGCGATGGAACGGTTTTTGGGGATCATAATCGAGCATTACGCGGGGGCATTTCCACTATGGTTGGCTCCGGAACAGGCTCGAATCCTGCCAATCAGTGAAAAAAGCGACGAATATGCAAAAAGCGTATTTAATCGCTTGCAAAAAACAGGATTACGCTGTATCATCGACACGGCGGATGATAAAATAAACGCCAAGATTAAGCGTGGCCACAGCCAGCGATTGCCTTATATGTTGGTTGTTGGGCCGCAGGAACAGCAAAACGACACTGTAAATGTCCGCATAAGGGGACAAAAAGAGCAGTGCGTGGTAAAAGTCGATCAGTTCGCAGACCACGCAAAGCAGGAAGTGGCGGAGAGATCCCTGCATCTTACACTGACCGATAGTCGGGACGTATAAGTGTACAATTATCCGCTTGGTACGAAGACAGAAAGGTCTGGTGAGAGCTTATAGCCGCAAAAGCCCTACGCGTTAATGAACGGATTCGTGTTCCGAAAATTCGACTGATCGACACGAGTAATCAGCAGGTGGGAGTCATCGGCACAGCCGAGGCAATGCAGATGGCCCGCGATTCGGGACTTGATCTGGTGGAGGTTTCACCTAACAGTGAGCCACCGGTATGCCGCTTAATGGATTACGGCAAGTGGAAGTACGACCAAAAGAAGAAGGACCATAAGTCCAGGGTCAAGCAGCACAACGTAATTCTCAAAGAAGTGCGATTACGTCCCAAGACCGACACCCATGACCGAAATTTCAAACTGAAGAAGGCACGCGAATTTCTGGAAAAAGGTAGTAAAGTACAGTTCACTATGCTCTTTCGCGGCCGCGAGATGATTCACCTGGACCGGGCGATGGAAGTGTTTCAGGGAATAGCCGAACAGATGGAGGACTTGGGTAAAGTGGAAGTACCGGCCAGACGCCAGGGCCGTAGAATGACGATGATCATCACGCCCGCAGCAGCGGCAGGCAAATAGCTGTCCGGCAGCCCGGTAGGGGTGGGCTTGGTGGCTCGTGTAAGCCAAGACTTCACGTCAGGAATATTGGATTTTAGAGATTCCCTGAAAAATTAAATTAAAAAGCAGAAAGAACAAATGCCAAAACAAAAAACACATAAAGGATTAGCTAAACGAGTAAAAGTAACCGCGAGAGGAAAAATAAAGCGGGGGCGAGCCGGCGGCGGCCATCTGATGAGTAGCAAAAGTGGTAAGCGTTGCCGTTCTATCGGCAAGGCGACAGGCATGTCTCCCGCTATGGCAAAAAAAACGCTGACGGCGCTGGGCCGATAGGTACCGCGGATGTCTCGTCCACATTTAAGCGAACACGGCCAACTGGGCCGATGGGGTTTTCGCAAAAGCACTCCGCCATACGCAAACAGCCGTTGAAACGGTTGTTTTGCATCAGGGGCTAACAATAAGAGCTTACTTCTCGGCTGACAGCTGCCGCCAGTAAGCGATGATCAAGATGAATCGAGAACCGCTGTTTTGGCGGGCACTGAAAAGAAAGGAAAGCTGTTATGCCAAGAGTACGTAAAGGCGCCGCGAGGCGTCAATCCAAAAAACGCATTTTCAAGGCCGTTCGAGGTTTTCGCGGTCCACGCAGTAAAAACTGGCGATTAGTAAAAGAGTCGTTTCTCCGCGCCGGGGCCACTGCGACCAAAGACCGACGACGACGCAAACGTGATTTTCGCGCTCTCTGGATTATCCGTGTTTCAGCAGCCTGCACACAACGGAATATCCGGTACAGCCAATTTATCTATGGGCTGAAGTTGGCCCAGGTCAGTATCAACCGCAAAATGCTCTCCGAAATGGCGATCCACGACCCGGAAGGGTTCGATCAGGTGGTGGCCGTAGCCAGTAAAGCAATTGAAGCCGCCGCGTAAGGCAGAAACAGCAGGCGGCGATTAGCTCCCATCCACTTTTGTCCCGATTCCAGGCGTATTGCTGTTAAGTGGATCAGGCAGCGCATTATTGGTACTACTGAGAAGATATGTCTGATATACTCGAACAGTTTAAGGCAGTCGGTGAGAAGGCGTTGGCGGACCTGAAGCAGGTGAGCGATTCGGCGGGGCTGGAAAAATTCCGAGTTCGGTATCTCTCGCGCAAAGGTGAAGTAACATCGTTATTAGGTCAGTTGGGGGCACTTCCCAAAGAGATCAAGCCGCAGGCGGGCAAGCTGGCCAACCAGGTCAAAAACAAAGTCAAAAAAGCATTCGACGAACTGCAAACAGGCCTGAAAAAACAAGATGTCGAAAAGACGGATAAGCCTTTGTTTGATGTAACA
>DAOVXR010000160.1 GCA_030636065.1 Sedimentisphaerales bacterium
AAATTGACAATGCTGTCGAACGACTAAATAATAGGCCGAGAAAATGCCTTAACTATCGGACCCCAACTGAGGTGTTCAACTGAATCCGTTTTGTTGCACTTCAGATTAAAATTCAGGAATATATTAATTCTACCGTTTTCTGTTGCTTTTTGCCAGAGAAAACCGAAGAAATCCCGAAATGTCAAGATAGACAATTTGTGCCGTCCGCAACGGCTACGCCGAGAAAGATGATCAGTAGAGCACGTGAACAGGCAGCGGCTCACGCCGAGTGAGGTGAGTCCGCCTACGGCGGAAACAGGCGAACAGATGAAAGACTCATCTACTCATCTACCCTTACACCCTTTTACCCATCTACTCATTCACTCATCTGTTACATCAACATTGTAATATCGCAGCAGAGTTCCCTGTGCCCGGTGGATGTTGATAATTGCCAGGTTGTATTGAATGATGGTCTGCACTGCGGTTATACGGGCGTTGGCGAGACGTTCGTCGGAATTAAGCTTGAGGTTGAGGAATTCCGGGGACATCGTATTACGCTGACCGGATTCCTGGAAGGCCAGGTGGTTGAGTGTTACGTTTTTTTCGGCTTCCGCCACGGCCAAACGTTCGCTGATTTCAAGATAGCTGTTAGTGAGATTGTGCATCGAATTATTAACATCGGTCAATACCTGTTCGCGGATACTCTCCAGGGCGAGTTTTTCCTGCTGGTGCTGTCTTTGTGTTTTGCCGTATGCCGCCTCGGCAGCGCGGTTACCGACAGGAAACTCAAAACTGAATCCGAACATGTGATTGACGGTTTCGTTTGACCACTGTTGGCCCCATGATGAATGATATTGATCGCCTGCCCCGGTGATCTCCTGTTGATAAAACATATCCAGACGCGGCAGGCGTTGATTCTCGGCTACATCCTCGGCGAGGCCGGCCGTGTTCAGCCGGTAACGCTGGGCGATAATCTCCGGTCGCCCCTGTAGAGCGGTCTGTATCGCCTGTGAGTAATCGGTTTTGTATTCGGTCATTATTGGCTGATCGACGGGGATGATTTCCCATTTTTTATCTAACGGCAGGTTCGGGTCGTTCAGGCTCTGCAACAGAAGTTCCTGTCGCTGCTTAACGGTGTTTTGGGCGGACACGAGATTTGCGCGTGATCGCTTGATAACAGCGAGTGTTCGTTCTATAGTCAGACTTTGAGTGTCGTGTTTGCCGCGCTGTTGGATTCTATGCAGGCTGTTCTGGGCCGAATCGACCAACTCCTGCAAAATTCGTACCGACTGGCGGGATGCGAAAAGATACCAGTAGTTCGATTCCACTTCCGCGATGGTCTTTATCAGCAGTAGTTGAAATTGCTGTTGACTGATACGGTAGTTGTTTCGGGATGCCAGGATAGCGGCCCGGTTCACCTCAACGCCGAAATCCCGCAACAACGGCTGTTTTACCTGAAGCTGAAGGCCGAACTCATAAAAAGGATTACGATAAATACTGCCTTCGTCGTTCAGGTCGCGCAACCGGCGCAACTGCTGAGCTACCTGGACGGTCGCACCGGTAGGCAGCAATTTGCGCAGGCCGGTTAAATAATTGTAGTCATGAGTATTGGTAAAAGGATCGGTGGGAATGCGTTTAACCCGGTTCCCCCCAGTGGTGGTGATGGTCTGGTTATAAAAGCCGGAGTCGATATTGGCCTGATCGGTAAGGTCGAATTGGGCCGAAGCGAATAAAACCGCGTCAAAGGCCGCCTCGGCCGCTGTAACATCTGTTTCCCTGATGGCCGGATCATATTCGCCGATTCGTACATCAAGATTGTGGGCCAGACTTTGCCGGATACATTCCTGTAGCGAGAGCCTGACCAGCCGGCGTCCGGAATCGTTGAAAATCGGACCGGTATTTTTGTAAATATGCTCAAGGGATTCGGTAACCTTCTGTTTGGCAGCGGCCCCGGCCGTTAGTACCAGCAGAAACACCAACCCATAGATCAGGGTACTCTTAAACATTATATTCCTTTCGCGTCGCAATCCGGATTATTAAACGATATACAATAACGGACTTTATGGTACCGATACTGTTTGATTAAACAGAACATTATTTTGATCGTCCTCGAACTTGACACTGAAATCCTGGCGCGGTTTCGCTAAAAACGACTTCTTGATTGAAATTCTGTAAGTTCCCCATTCCAAATCGAAATACGCCGTTGTGAGTTCGCCCCACGGGTCCAGATAATAATACCTTTCACCGTATAACCTTTGGATTCTCGTTGTGTCGTCGGGGGCAATAGTAAAGGTATTGCTTCCCCAGTTCACGGAGATTGTGGTTTGAGTCAGATCGATGGGGTATTCCTTAGTCGCGATCTCGCCCCAGATTGTTACGCTGTCACTGTAGCCGTAGTCGTCATAGACAAAAGAATACCATTTTTTGCGAAGAACGTCTTTATGTCCCCTGAGTAATATAATCGGTACGTTCCCGCCGCCTGTAATCTCGGCGGTACCGGTGCCATAGAAATCTCCCACAACCATTTCAAGAATAACCGGTTCATCGAGACCGGACAAATCCACTCCCAGCCCATAGAGCCAGAACGTTCCCAGAGTCAGATCGACGGACAGCCAGATACTACTTGTGCCGGAGGGGCGGTGGATGAATATCAGCCTGCTGCCGGCCCAGCCGCCAAGAGGATTATCGGTGGGAATTTCCACCCGGTATGAACCGAGTCGCAGTAACAACGGCCCCTGTTCGAAGTCTTCTTTTTGGGCGGTGAGCTTGCCGGTGATATAAAACGTGTCAGCGGGCACATCGCGATTATACCCGGCCCAAATGAATGTCTTGATATCCTCAATGGAACAGGGCTCGGCCAAATACCAGCCGTTAGCGTCGGGGTCGATGTTATTAGGCTCGGTAAAATCTTCCCATATATCCAGCACCATCCCCGCCGATTCATTATAGTATTGCCAGCCGACATCTTCTTCGTCCGCTCCATGTAGCAGTTTGACCAGTACCAACTCATCGTTGTATTGCGGCAATGATTCCAGTGATTCGGTAAGGCCGACAATTTCAGCCGACTCTAATTGTTCATTGGCGCCGGTGGTTATGGTTGTTTGCTCATCATAATCGCCTGTCATCAAACGCAGGTGCATATCCGGATATTTCTCGAATGGAGCGACTTGATCGATAAACCCGGCCTCGAAGACAATGTCGCCATCACTTTCGATCTTGAAAACCCACAATTTCCCTCCATTGTCCCTGGCGGCATAAATAGTCGAACCAGGTTTGCCCCATAAGTCAACAGCGGTCTGTTCGATTTTCAGACAGCGAACATCTGACACATCCGTCATTTCCGCCATAGAGAACAATACCTGATATTCCGAATCGGTGAACCCGCCCTGTCCCCGATAGATACGCAAATCGCCGGGTTTGGCCTTGAGAAACGGTACTTCGCTGAAATCGTAACTATCGGCCTCGAATGTTGGCTGCTCTTGTCCATAGTAGGCCAGTCGCCAACCGTCCAGGTTTGCCTCGGCCGTGTCTGACAGATTCGGGTCGAAATAATTCGGATCACCTTCCTGTTCGGAAGTGTTGCAGAGATCAAGGATCAGCCCCGTCGATTCATGGTAGTACGACCAGTCAACCAGCGGCTGGCACGGCTCCTCCGCGCGATTGACCAGCGTCAGTTCGTCCTCATAAAACGTCAGATGGTCAAGGCCTGCCTCGAAACTTATTATCTGTTCTGTTGTAGTTACGCCGTTTTCTTCTGATGTTGTTGTGTTATCAGGTGAGTCAAGCTCGTCGGTGTCATAACCGCCGGCGATTAGTTTTAAATACATATTGTCGTCAGCGAATTCGCTAAGCGGTTTGGCCTCGTACTGGGAAGGAGTTCGGTAAATTTGTTCGCCGTTCACGTAATATTTCAAGACCCAGATTTCGTCCAATGAGTCTCGTACAAGGCATATCTCGAAATTATCGACCAACAGCGAAGTCGTAAATATCTGCTGCCATCTCAGACAGTCAACGCCGCTGACTGAATAGTCGGAGAATTGATGAGTATAGCTTAGTCCGTCGAACGAGCCTTGGCCGATGAATGTTCTGGTAATCCCGTCCGTGGCGTGCAGGAACGGAGTGTCGCTGAAGTCTGTGCTTACCTCTTCGTCGTCGAATCGGCCGCCGTAGAAGGCCAGTCGCCAGCCGTCGCCCTCGGCCCCCTGCGCCCCGTCGCGCAGATCATATATCAGCCCTGTTGATTCGTGATAGTAGGCCGTGTCCGTCTCGGCGTCGCACGGATCGTCCCCCGGATAGCTTATCACCCGTACCAGTTCATTTTCATAGTGAGGTACGAACGAGAGCGTATCGGTAAAGCTCTCGATTTTGCATGTCCAGGCTGTCGAGCCGGCCCCTGTCGTAAAAGTGTTATCGGGGTCGCTGAGATTATCCTGATTGAAAATGCCGTTTATCAGGCGAAAGAGCATATTATCGTTTAGATGAAGGGCCTCCTCGGTACTATCGAACTCAACCGCTTCGAGAAGGGTCTCCGCGTCGATAACAGTCTCTCCGTTTAAGACATACTTAAAGACCCAGATTATACCGTTAATATCTCTGGTTAGATGAAGGGTGTAATTGTCGATTTCCTGCTGTGTGCCGACGTAGGTCTGTTCGAATTTGAGATAGCTCACTCCCTGGAACTGTTCGGTCGGAATGGTAAAGGTATGGGTGTAATTTTCATCTTCGTATTCGCCCTGGCCGACATAAGTACGCACAAGCTCATTTTCGTTGTTCGGTACTTTCAGGAAGGCGACATCACTGAAGTCGCTGCTTGTACTGTCGAAGTTCATAGCCGCTAATGCCCAGCCGTCCCCATCGACGTCGCCCGATTCGTTATGCAGATTTATCACCCGGCCGATGTCCTCGTGAT
>DAOVXR010000287.1 GCA_030636065.1 Sedimentisphaerales bacterium
CGAACGCCACCTCATCACCCTGCTGATGGGCCTCGATCAAAGCTTCGTCACTTAGCTCCATTTAGCACGCATGCTCCTTCTGATATCTAAGACGAGTCTGCCACAGGACCGGTTGACAAAAAAGTACCAAAAATACCCAAAAAAATCCTATAAAGGGTAGATAACTGTCTGAATTTCGGTCATTTTCATTCAAAACATGTAGTATTGGCAATTTACAGCCGTCTTGCAAGGTTTTTCACTTGTCCCACAGGCATACTGAACATACAATCGACGGCTATCTAATTCTGAAGGTATTATATAGGTTGCCTTTTACGGTGGAGTTTGTAAGATGGCTGATCTGGATACGCCCTTAGTCTTGTAGGGTGGGGTCTTACCCCACGCGTTTTTCTATAATCATAGGAGATAATATGGATTTTGAATCGATCGGAATTCAGACCAATTTCAGTATTGTGGACTGGGTCATCATAGTTGTCTATCTTTTGGTGATTGTGGGTATTGGGGTATATATAAAACGATATATCACTAATGCGACCGATTTTATCGTCGCGGGCAGATCGCTGAAGACGTTTCTCGCGGTAGCTACTATGATCGGGACCGAGTTGGGTCTGATTACGGTTATGTATAATGCCCAGAAAGGCTTTACCGGCGGCTTTGCGGCCTTTCATATTGCTGTCATGGCGGTCGTGGCAACATTGATGGTTGCGTTCACAGGTTATATCGTCGTGCCCTTGCGGCGAATGCGGGTGATGACAATCCCTGAATTTTATGAAAAGCGATTCGGACGGGGCGTACGCATTCTGGGAGGGATCATCCTGGCGTTTTCGGGTATTCTCAATATGGGGATGTTCCTTAAAGCGGGTTCCCTTTTTTTATCGGGGGTTACCGGACTGACCTCCGACACCGAACTTAAACTTATTATGACTGTTTTGCTGGGTATGGTATTACTTTATACCACACTTGGCGGGATGGTCTCGATAGTCGTTCTGGACTATATACAATTTGTGGTACTGTCCTTCAGTCTTATGATAGCGTGCATACTATCCATCAATTATCTCGGCTGGAATAACATTATCGACACCGTACGTGAACTGAAAGGTGAAGCTGGGTTTAATCCTTTTCATGGTGAAGGGTTCGGCTGGTCGTATGTAGTCTGGATGTTTTTTCTTGGCATTGTCAGTTGTGCGGTCTGGCAGACTTCGGTAATACGGGCTTGTGCCGCGGAGGATGTCCGTACTGTAAAAAAGATTTATCTCTGGTCTGCGATTGGCTTTATGATGCGAGCTTTAATCCCCTTCTTTTTCGGCATCTGTGCTCTTGTTTTTGTGTACCAGAACGCCGACCTCAGGGCGGTTTTTCTTCCGGAAGGCGCCGTAGCCGATCCACAGGTAACCTTATCGGCTATGCCGATCTTTTTTAGCCAGGTTCTTCCTGTGGGATTTATCGGCCTTATTACCGCGGGGATGCTTGCCGCCTTTATGTCCACACATGACAGTTACTTATTATGCTGGAGTTCGGTATTGACTCAGGACGTGGTAACACCTTGGTTTAAGAATGGATTACCGTCTAAAACACGTTTGTTACTGACGCGGATTTTTATCGTTTGTATCGGCATATTCATTTTGATCTGGGGGCTTTGGTACAATCTGGGTCAGGACTTGTGGGACTATATGGCTATTTCCGGCGCCATCTACTTTACCGGTGCCATTTCTGTGTTGACCTTCGGGCTTTATTGGAAGCGAGCCAGTACGGTGGGAGCTTATTTGTCGTTGATTTGTGGTTTTATGGCTATTATTGGCCTGAAGCCGGTGCAAAATAATTTAAGTTTTATGAATCCGTTAAAAAAACTTGCGGGATTTACGGAAAAAATCCCTGTCGATAAAGTTACTGAAAAAATGCTTTTAGTTATAAATGATATTCCCGGTGAAGAAGTTGCAGGGCAGATGGTTGAGATTTACACATTCCCCGGTGAAATTGTTGGTCTGACAACCATAGCCTTGGCTGTGTTAGTAATGATAGTGGGGTCTTTGTTATTTCCCGATCGTGTTTCCGCCAATGAGCATAAGGAGTAATAAATTATGGATTTCTGGGTTACGTTTTGGTCTGTTTTTTTCTTTGTTAGTCTGGTGGTCTTTGCCGGCTTAGCGGTATCCGTAACTATTGGCGGGTACTTCAACATTCGTTCGATGTTCAGGCAGCTTTCCAGCCAACACGCCCAGCAAGCGGAAAACCCTGAATCCCGGCAGGAGTAAAGCGGATTAGTAACCGTTCACAGGTTCTTACTACCCCCTGCTGTACCTATGGCGAAGAAAAACAAAAAAACTGATTCTCCCACGCGTTCCGGCGCTTACAGCCCTCATATTATCAATAAGAAGGCGCGTTTCAATTATCAGTTACTGGAAAAGCTGGAAGCCGGCCTTGTACTGCTCGGTTCCGAGGTAAAGAGCCTTCGGCAGGGCAAGGCCAGCCTGGAAGAGGCATATTGTCGAATCAGCGGCGGCGAACTGTATTTGGTTGGCTGTACTATTTCCCAATACGATCACAGTCATATAACCAACCATGAGCCAAATCGCACCCGCAAATTGCTCGTCCACAGACGTGAGTTGCATAAAATAGAAACCAAATTATCCCAGAAAGGCCTGACTGTGGTGCCGCTGCGGATATATTTTTCTCGCGGCCGGGCAAAAATCGAAATCGCACTTGCTCAGGGCAAATCCTATGCTGACAAACGCGAAAAACTCAAGGAACGCCAGATGAATCGCGATGTCAGTCGGGAGATACGTAAATGGCAATAGCCCACCTGCTATTGACAACACCGGCAATTTCGTATATCCTTACATCCCGATGGGTGGCATGTTTACGCGTAGCTTATGCGAAGCATAAGTGAGCTTAAGCATGGCTTTTAGTCTTAGCCCTGAAAGGGCGAAATAAGTAAAACAAAAACAGGAAAAAATATGATTAAAGCAACGGAAATGAAAAGAGGCATTATTGTCGTTATTGACGGTAACCCTTGTATGGTCCTCGATTATCAACACGTCAAGCTCGGCAAGGGCGGAGCCGTATTGCAGTCCAATCTCAAGAATGTTAAGGACGGAACAATCATTACCAA
>DAOVXR010000066.1 GCA_030636065.1 Sedimentisphaerales bacterium
ATCCGATATACTTATCCATAGGAGTCTCCTTAAAAAAGGGTTTTGTGGCGTAACATACGACCACGTGTTTTTGATAGGCTTATTATAACAAGCCAGTCTCAAACCCGGGAGACTCCGGTTTCATAGTTTCTCCGCGAAATCTGCGGATTATTTTCTCTTCTGTCTTCTGTCTTCTGATTTCTTCATTTCTTCCTATTCGACGTTGAACGTTGAATGTTGAATGTTCGACGTTCGATTTTTCTTCTTCTGAATTCTACATTCTATCTTCTCGACAATCTCTCGATATATCGGCCCGCTGTTATATGTACAGAACGGAAATATCCCGGCCGGCGTGGAATATGGAATCACACATCGTTTGACTCGCTCGACGTCGTAGTTATACCGATCCTGAAAGTGCATCCCCGCAGCCATGAGAGTTTTATAGTTGGAGGTCCCCGCCTTACCGCGGCCTTTGTCCTTATTGACCATACCTTCCAGGCTGGCGATGAACTTTTTAACATCCAGCCCCGGCGGCGCCTGTCCCTGGCGGAAGGCGCTTTTGAACAGCCGAAAAATCCGCCACTTATCCAGAAAATTGATATGCCCTGCCCTCGGCGCGAATTTACGGGCCAGTCGGTTCATACCGGTGAACATTGCTTCCACGTCTATTACCTGCGGAAACGGATAGGCCTTTTTTTCAGGCGAGATGAGAAAATATGTACCGAACGCGCACTCGGTATGACAGCTTGGTTTGATTTTCGGATCGCCTGTCAGCGATTCCAGAAACTGTGATAGTGGCATTACAATCGACAGCGGATAGAAATCACGTTCGGCCACGGCACCGGTCGCTTTTGCCAGGTCATGTGCCAAGTCGCCCAGTGTATATCGTTGTTGCAGTCGTTTTTCCGGCTCGATTCTGCCTGTAAAGCAAACCGGCTGATAACTGATTGCGCTGACCACATCGATATTTTCAACCGCGAAATCGAAGATCGGCCCGACCTGATCGTCATTGACCGTTCTTATGATCGTCGGTACCAGGCAAATTTTCATATTGAGTCGGCGGCAGTTTTCCATCACCTTGAGTTTATATTACCAGATGTCGCGATTGCGAATCTTCAGATATATTTCCGGCCCGATCCCGTCGAACTGTAGGTATAGTGTATGCAGACCGGCGTCGCGTGCCTGGCTGGCAAAGTCGTAGTCAGCCATTTTCAGCCCGTTCGTGGCTATTTGAATATTGGAGAAGCCCATCTTTTTTGCCTGGGCGATTATATCGTGAAATCGCGGGTGTAGTGTCGGCTCACCGCCGCTGAACTGAACCGCGGTCGCCGGAGTGGGCCTCATATCTCGCAGGGCCTGCAACATCGCCGTTACTTGCTCGAAATCAGGTTCGTATATATAGCCACTGGCCTGGGCGTTGGCAAAACAGACCGGACATTTCAGATTGCATCGGTTGGTCAGATCGACATTGGCCAGACAGGGATTTGACTGATGGCGCCCGCACAATCCGCAGTCAGCCGGGCAATTTGTCTCGGCGCTGGTATGCGGATTCAGAAGCCCTTGTTGTTCTTCGAAGCTCCAGTGGGCCGCTTTGTAAAACAGTCTGACGTCTCGGTTGATATAGTCGCGAAAATAGCCGTGTTCCGGACAGGTCTTTTCTATCATAACTGCTTTGTCTTCGACAAAGTAGCGACCTATGATCAGGGCGCAACATTCCGGACAGAGCGTTTGTACTGTCCGCGGTAACTTGCGGGAATTAGGCTTGATAATTTGGCCTGAGTAGGTTTTTTGGGCCGAGCCTGTCCGGTCCGACTGCGGCGGCCGACACCAGATCATATCTTCATGAATTTCTTCTGACCTGCCGCATTGCGGACAATCAAAACGCAACAACACCTGTTTGTGATTTTGATCGGCCCAATCGAACTCAGCCGGAACCTGTTGTGAGCATTGTGAACAGGTAGCCTGTGTTGCAATGGGTAACTGACGATTTTGTTCGTCGAACCGTAATATGCTTTGGCGCCGCTGCCGCAACAAATTTTCCGCCATATTGTCTATAGGCTCCTGTTGGCCCGAACCTATTGATGTTGTGCGACTCGTCGAAGTTGTCATTCTAACAAACTACTCTCTTCTATATTTTCTCTTCTTAATCCGTGCAATCCGTGGTTAAATTTCTGTATTTTCTTCTCTTTTCTCACCACTCTTTTAACTCTTATCCTTCTCACCCCCCACAACTCACAACTTTCTTCTCTGCGGTTTCGGTTCTGTTCCGGTCGAAGTTAAGAACCTGGTGCATAAACGCTTCTAACCGCGTCGGCAGTGTCGGGTCCTGCTGACCGTCGTAGCTGATACTGATAATCGGCAGACCGTGGCAGTCCTTAGTCATCTGTCGGCTTACGGCACTGACTATAGTCGTGGGCATACAGGTGAACGGCCCAACGCTAACGGCCCCGGCGGCCCCATGGTGATACATCTCCACCATTTTACCGGCACTGAGTACAGCCTCACCCTCAAAGGACTCATGAATATAAGGCTCGGACATTTTTATCACGTCCCGAATATCACCTTCGGCCAACGGTCCGAACTTCCGTTCCAGGGGTGCAGCCAGTCTATGTTCGATTTTATGTTGTAAATGATTCTTAATCAGGTTCTGCACAAACAGTTTGGGGTCGCCCCATCGTCGTGCCATTAGCCGGCGTGTATGATTCGTATAGTAAAGCCATTCCACGAATCCCGCTAAGTTCACTTCGGCGCCAAGCTCTTCGAGTTGACGAACGATATTATCGTTGGCGAAGGTATGATTGCGAACATAAATTTCACCTACCACACAGATCAACGGTTTCCGCAGGGATTTATCCTGCGGCACATTCGCCATCTCGTCGGCGCAAATTTCCATTATCCCGATCAATTCCTTTTCGCTCATCCCCGCGTCGATAGCACCGACAATCCGCTTCAGACATTTCTGATAGGCATCGTCCGCTTGGTGCGGTTCCCGCTCGTATGGCCTGACCTTCAACAGCACCTTGGCCATCAGATCGATCATAGCGATACCGTTATATGCCAATCGCGTTGGGTCTTTTTTGAATCGCCGAAAGGCGTCGTAGAAACTACTGTCCTGGTTAGGCGAGACTACAGGCACTGAATTGCAATAGCCGGACTGTTTGAGTACCAGTCGTTGCAGACAATTATACTGCCCGAACCGACAAGGCCCACTACTGCCCGGCATAAAAAACGCTGCCTTATCCGGATCGAAATCAGGCTCGTTAATCTTTTGGAGCATATCACCAATAGTGATAATGCAGGGCAGACATTCCTTGCCGGACGTGAATTTACGACCCCATCGGAGCGTTTCTTCATCACCGAGTGGGATGACCTGAGAATCCTGCCCGCAATGTCGAAAAGCCGCCGCCATCGCATAGGAACAATCGCCCATATATGGAATGTAGAGCGTCCTTCCCGAACAATCGCCCCATGCCTGCCGCCAGGGACTACTCGGCGACTGAACGGAAGACGCTTCGCTTAATGTTACGGGTTTCCGCCGTTGTTCGACAGCCTTAAGGCTCTCGTGAAAGGCTTCTAATCTGGTTACCACGCCGGCATCGGCGCTGTGTTCGTCGATTTCGAGTACCAGCGCCGGCTTGCGGGACTCACTGCCGTCGGCACTTGTTGCGATCATCAATTCTTTGAAAAACGTAATGATAAAACTGTCCGGCCCGCAACTGAAATTACTCAGATAAACCGCGTTCAGTCGCGGATCGTCACGGATTATATGGGCCGCGCGGAAAATACGCTGACCGTATTTCCAGTACATTTCTTTTTGCAGTTCAGGCTCGGTTACGTTCGCCTCGGCAAGATCCAGAAAGTCCATCGGGATCGCCAGCACGTCCATCTTGCGCAGCTTACGCGGCAGATCAAGACTAATACCGGGATCACAGCCGTTATATGGCCGAGAAACAATCACGCATGCCTTTTGTTCGGGCTTCAGTTCGGACATAATTTCTTTGCCGCGATCGACACAGGCCTGCTCGAACGATTTTTGTGCCTCCATCGCCACATCGAGCGCGCGGTTGATCTGAGCCTTGGCCACATCCAACTTTTCCGTCAACGGCCGTAACGTCTTGCGCAGCATCTTCAGACCGTCCTGAAAACGCACCGGCAGGTCGATCAGATGATTTTTCACGCCGGTCAAATCGATCCCTTTGGCTTTGAGCGCCGCCTTGACCTGGTAGGGAATCGTCTGCACATATGGACAAAGCTGATTATGCACATTTTCAGAATAATCCCCTTGCATGGAAACGACACTCGGCAGCCAGATATAATCGACCTGTTTTTCCACTAATGCCAACACATGCCCATGCGCCACTTTCACCGGGAAGCACGTCTCTGATAGTACCGATTCGACTCCTTTTTGTATTGTGGGTTTGGCGCTGCGACCGGAGAGCACAACCTCGAAACCAAGCTCATCTAAGAATGTGCCCCACAACGGCAAAAACTGGTAATTGCTCAGGCATAAGGGAATACCGATAGTACCTTTGAATTTCCGGCCCTTTTTCCGGCCCACACCTTCATTGTCTAACCGGGCAAAGCTTTCCAGCATTTGCTGTCGTCGTCGGAACAGATCGGGCAGATGATCCGTTTTTACCTGCTCTTTTTTGACATTATAGCGATCACAGCGCGAGCCGTAATAAAGCGGATCGCGACCTTTTATGATAACTTCTTTTATCTCACAATTATTAGCGCAGTGCGTACATTCGAAGGTTTTAATCTCGTATTCTAATTGCGACAGGTCAAAACCTCTGAACGTACTTTTGGATTGCCCGTCCGATTGTTCCATGTACCGCCTGGCCAGTTCTGCCGCACCAAGCGCGCCGGTTACTTCATGATGGTCCGGCACCACGATATTTTTGCCGGTTACCGCCTCGAACGCTGAGACGACCGCCCGGTTGAACGCCGTACCTCCCTGAAAGAATACCCGCTGTCCGATTTTGCGGTGTCCCACCACGCGATTAAGGTAATTGGTTACGATTGAATATGATAAACCTGCTACCAGGTCGTGCCGTTCGGCGCCCTGCTGCTGGTAACTGAGCAGGTCCGACTCCATAAACACGGTGCATCGCTCGCCTAACCGGATTGGCGCCTTGCTGGCAAATGCTTCGTTAGCGAATTGTTCTTTGATACTCATGCCTAACCGCTCGGCCTGCTCTTCGAGAAAACTTCCTGTCCCTGCCGCGCAGGCATGATTCATCTCGAAATCGACCACTACCCCATCTTCAAGCGAAATGAATTTACTGTCCTGCCCCCCTATCTCGAAGATGGTATCGACGCTCGGATCGACGATAGCCGCTCCCGTTGCCTGGGCAGTTATTTCGTTAATGACAAGGTCCGCGCCCACGAAATCACCGGTCAGATAACGGCCCGACCCTGTTGACGCCGCGCCGTTTATCTCGACAACATCTTTAACCTCTTTGCCGACAATTTCCAGTCCTTTCCGAACAGCTTCTAATGGCCGGCTCGCTGTCATCAGATACACTTTGCTCAGTACTCGTTTTTGCTCGTCCATCACCACGATATTGGTACTTATCGAACCTACATCGACGCCGAGAAACGCTTTTATTTTTTTACCGTCGGCCCGGGCCTGTTCCAGAATTTCGTTATGGACTTTGCTTTCCGGAGTTGGCTGGCTCGGTTTAGCGAGTAATTTCAACCGATGGCCTACGACCTGGTTTTGTTTGATATAGTCATCCAGACAGGCCAATACCACCCGTGGCTCCTGTGCGCTGCCTTTGCCTGCCCCCTGCCGTAATTGGGACAGAACCGCCCCGATCGCGCCTGTTACCGCGTGTTCATCTGGAACAACGAGTCCGCCTGATCCGAGTTCAAAGACATCTTCTAAGGCACGCACCACCCCTGCGTTGCTTGCTACACCGCCGCAGAACGCGATTGGCTTAGTCATCTTTTTGCCCTGACAGAGACTGCTTTTCAGATTACGCGCCAGCCCTAAGCACAACCCCGCCACAATATCATGTACTGGTGTCGCCTGTTGTTGGAGATGGATCATATCGCTTTTGGCGAAAACACTACAGCGCCCGGCCACTCGTGGCGGTATTTCGCTTCGCAGCGCCAGTTGAGCGAACTCATCTTCGATTTCCACTCCGAGCCTTGTCGCCTGCTGATCGAGGAAGCTTCCCGTCCCGGCCGCGCAGTTGGTATTCATTGTAAAGTCAGCCATATCGCCGCCGGTAACAGCCGCTTCGGAATCACCGAGAAAAATAATCTTACTGTCTTGTCCGCCCATTTCGATCAGTGTCCGAACTTCCGGTCGCAGAAAATTGATAGCTGCGCTTTGGCATATTAATTCGTTGACAAAATCGATGTTCAGTAGTTTGCAAAGACTGCGTCCGGCGCTGCCCGTCCCGACCATCGTTGCGATTCGGTCCGGCGGCACAAGTTGAAACAGTTCCGCCAACATTGTTCGCGCCGTCTCCATTGGCCGCCCGTGCGTCCGCTGATAGCGAAGGTAGCGTGTTCGCCTGGCCTCGTCTAATATTGCCAGCTTACAGCTCACCGAGCCGATATCGATTCCGAGGTGCAATGGCCCGCTATCGGAAAAATCGCTTTCGAGCCGCCCGGCACGACCTGCCTCACCGATCTTTTTACCATTTATTCGCGTCATATCTACTCCTTATCCCTTCTGTCTTCAACATTTCTTTGATTCGACGTTGAAAGTTGAACGTTGAAAGTTGAACGTTGAATGTTGGACGTTCAACTCTTTCTATGTTCCCCGACAAACCGGGATTCAACTCTTCTTCCATTCTCTTCCTTTGTTATCTTCTGTTCTGATTTCTTAATTTCTTCAATTCGACGTTGAAAGTTGAACGTTGAATGTTGGGCGTTCAACCCTTTCTTTATTCTCTTCTCTTTCTCACCACTTTCCTTTCTGTGCCTTTTGTGCTTTTTCGTGGCTCTTAAATCTTAATTTCTCTGTGTCCTCGGTGCTCTCTGTGGCAAATTTTTCTTCTTTGCTTCCTTCGCTACCTTCTGTTCAATTTATTCTCATCTTTTCTGTATTCTTCTTCCCTTCTGTCTTCTGTCTTCTGTCTTCTGAATGCTCTCTTCTTCCTCACCCTTTCGCGTCCTGACGAATTTTCTCTAACATCCGGATCAATTCTTTCTGTTCGTTCTGTTTGAATTCAGCCATAATCCTGTGGACTTCGTCTGCATAACAGGGTTCGACTTTTTCCAGTAGTTTTTTGCCGTGCGCTGACAGCTTGATAATATTGGTTCGTCGATCTGAAGCTGCCGGCGTACGTCTTACCAGGCCGTCTCTTTCCATCCGATCTATGAGCGTAGTGATATTCGCTCTGTTGACCAGCATCATCTTACTGATTTGTGCCTGGCTGAGTCCTTCTTCCTGGCCGCTTTGGTGTGCCAGCAGCATCATCAGATTAAACTGCACATCTGTCAGGCCGAACGACCGCAAAAACCGCACCACCTCTTTTTTGAGACACGCGGCCGTATAGTACACATTCAGCAGCACCTCATGCGGCAGCAGTTTGATCGGCGTTCGTAATTCCAATTCATCTTGCAGTATCATTATTATGTCCGTTCCAGGTCAAAATACTATCTTGTTCGTATATTAACTATATCCCTATTAACATTTTGTCAAGTTGTTTTTATAAATTATTCCCACCTTTTTTTATCAGTTTTGTAGGGTAGGGCTAATTGGCCCACGCGTTAGCTTAGCCCCACGTTTTATACGTGGGGTTTTAAATAGTCCGCCGTGCTCTTTGACCGATTTTCTTAAAAGTGCCAGGCACACTCCGTGTGGCGATCTTATTCGTCATTTATGGTTCAACTCCAATAAAGTTGATGCTTTTTTCAAGGTATTGATTACAAGACCTTGGAGTTTAACGCTACCTGCCTTCGCAGGTACAAGTTTATGGCCTCCGGCATGTTACTGGTATAATCTACTATCTACGATAA
>DAOVXR010000247.1 GCA_030636065.1 Sedimentisphaerales bacterium
CACGGCCATAATGTTTTCACCTATCTCAAAGATGTTATCGCCCGCATCAGTGACCATCCAGCCAATCGCCTCCATGAACTCCTGCCGGATAAATGGACCGCCAGACAATAAACCTATCCAATCCCACCCGCCTCAAGCCAAAATCCACAGGGTACTTCCCCGGACGCTTACGAAAGAACGAGCTGCCAAGCAAGCATTGGAAGCAGAAAAAGTCAGGAGTAAGGCTTCATAGACCGATAAAAAAATTGACCCCCATGGGGGTCATAGGACAGATAAACCATGACCATTGAAGAGACTACAATAAAAAGTGCGAAAGATTCTTGACACTACCCTCACACCTGCGCTAAACCACCTCTTACCCGACCAAAACGCAGGTGTGCTTTTTTTCTATGCAATTCTGGCCGGGTCGGGAATCAATGGATTACTTTTCGCTGATACAATACAGATGTTTTTTTCCGCGAAGGTATATACGTCCCTCGGCGAATGCCGGTGATGCGTTCACGTTCTCCCCCAACGGACATTTGGTAATTTCTCTGAATTTGCGCCCGGCTTCAATAATTATCATAATGCCCTTTGCGTTCATCAGGTAGATTTTATCGCCAACAAGGCTGGGCGATGTCTTAAAATCCATTTCCAGTTCTTTCTCCCAGAGATGGGTTCCGTTTTCGGCGTTGTAACAGGTTATCAGGCCGCCACTTGTCAGAAGTACGATTTCACCGTTGGTCAGTGGGCTTGTGGTATCGGGAATGCCGTCTTCGCCACGCCAGGCGATATGGCTTTTGGTAACATCGCCTTGGCCGTCGGTGCGTATGGCTATCAGTTCTTCGTTTGGCCTTATGACATAAACCAGGCCGTTGGCATATACCGGCGAAGGCGCCACATCGCCATACATACATTTCGCCCGCCAAATCTCGACGCCGGTAGCCGGCGCATAAGCGATTACCCACGGATCGGCGCAGGTAATCAACTGGGCTTTGGCTTTCGAATTTGAATTCGTTTTCGGATCGGCGTTAATAATTATGGGTGTTGACCATGAATTTGCCACCGGTCTTTTTACTTCCCAGACCGTTTTGCCGGAGTGCCCGTTCAATGCCAACAGTTTTGACAGTCCGTCTTCGTCGGTAGCCTGATCGTATTTAATTATCAGCAGATTTTGATACATAATCAGGGAAGTGGCATATCCATAAATACTATCCGGAAGTCCTATATTTCCGGCCCATATTATTTTTCCCGTAAAGTTTAAACAGATAACGTCTCCGTTGGCAAAAATGGCATACACCCGCTGTCCGTCGGTAACAGTGGTCGGGGCGGCGAAGCCGGTGTCTTCCATAACATCCGGCGGCTCCAAGGCTGCTTGTGGGAGTGCGGGGACTGCTTTTTGCCAAAGGAGTTTTCCGGATTCGGCGTCAAGGCAGTACACTTCACGTTTTTTTTCATTTGCACCGGTCAGAAAAATTTTATTCCCCCATACAATCGGGGAATTTTCGCCCGGCAGCGGGATACTGGTTTTCCAGAGGATGTTTTTACCGGTACTGCCGTTCCACCGGACGGGTATGTTTTTGTATGTCGAGATACCAAGGCCGCCGGGACCGCGAAATCGCGGCCACTTGTTGATAACCTGTTCCGGTTTTGCGCCGGTGGTAAAGGTTAAATCTTGAGACGAGGTTATAGTCAGCAAAGTCGCCGCACCGAGAGCTGCGACCATAATGATTACCGACCGGAAAGCAAGGTTGGCGTTTCGTTCAGTGGCAATCTGGTAATTGACAATATTCTGGGGGGCGGAAAATATTTTCCGGTAGCCGATAGCCTTCGCGCTGCTGATTAAAAGGATAATGATCCCGCCCATCAGTAAGTAGCTGCCCCACTTGGAATAGTTTTGACGCTGAAAATATTCGTTTCTGAGACGTAAGTCGAGTTCACGAATTCTGTTTTTGAGGTTCTCGTTTTTTGTGTTTTCCAGGAGCAGTATTTTCAGCCTGACCAATTCGTTCGATTCTAATGGGCCTGAGAAACTTGTTCGAAAATTGTTCGACAGGAGCAGGGCGCAGACAATCACAGAAAAAAGACCCGCCACTACTGCCGTTCTTACCGCGGTCCGATAGCGAACCTGGCCCCTGTTGGTGTCATAGGGTTTATTGTTATATTGTGATATTTCTTTCTGGTCCATATTATTCGTTATTGGGATTTCGTCATTGATTCCTCATTCTGGTTTCTTAATTCGTCATTATTCCTGTAGGGTGGGGCTTTGACCCACGCGTCAACTTACGTCTGGCATGCTCACGCGGACAGTAATCGAAGCATCGTCCGCAACTCACGCAACGGCCCCGGTCAGGCTCGAAATCGTTTCGGGTCCGCCGGGTGATAAGGGCAATCAATTTAAACATCGCCACCAGGCCGACAAACACACCAAACAACATTGAGCCTTTAGTGAACCGGTTTCCAATCTGAATGGCTTCATCGTATAATTCTTTGATCGGTTGGCCGGTTGCCCGGAACGCGTCGCTTTCGTCGATAGTGTCTTCGGCACGGCCGGTTTCTTCGAGATGTATTCGCTCGGCCAGACGAACTCTGCTGTTCATTCGTGAGAATGTAGGGGCGAGCCGGGTTCCCGCCCAGCCGAAGGTAATAATGACAAACGGAAATAAAATAGTCAGGACTAATAGTTTTATTCTGCCGGTGCGGTAATTGCTCGGCGGTGGGGCGGTATAGGGGGTCTGAATCGCGCCGAAGGGGCAGGCGTTTTCGCACAGTCTGCATTGGATACATTCGTCTGGCGTAGTGGTAACCCGCCACTTGGAGAATTTCGAGAGGATACGCAATATCGCGCCGTAAGGGCAGAAGAAACGGCAGTATGGCCGTCCGATGAACAATCCGATCAGTAAAAAACAAACACCGAGAATCAGGATTTCCAGGCTCCCGCTCAGTCGGAAAAAGCTGACAAAGGGGTCATATTGGCAGATAATAAACGCACTGCCGGTGGCGGCAAAGAGTACGGCAGCACCGAGATATACATACCCCAATAGTCCCAGCGGATAATCCAGCCAACGGGGTAGTTGTAAAGGGTGTATCAGAACAAGGTCCTGTATGGCGCCTAATGGGCAGACGGCTGCGCAAAATGTCCGGCCGAAAAACAAGGTAAATACCAGAGGCAACGCAAAAAAGAAGATTACCGTAACAGGAACGGCGTATGTGGAATCGTACAGGGCCAGAGTTACGTTTTGAATAGCTCCGATCGGGCAGACGCAGCCATTGCGCCAAAAACCGAAATATACGAGAGAAAAAATCGTCAGGTAAAAAATCCCCCGCCGTGATCGTTTTTTCAGGGCCAGCCAGGATGCCAGCGACAAGGCACCCAGCAATACCGCCATATCGATTAATTCATAAGTCGGTGAGCGGGGCGATGGTTTTGTGGTCAGTGGTAGTTCGTGGCCGCTCTCGAACTGCGGTGGCGGAAAGCGTTCCGAGCCGGAAGCGGCACCGGAGGCGTATAATAGCGGAGTTGCGCATAACACGCATAGCAGAATG
>DAOVXR010000264.1 GCA_030636065.1 Sedimentisphaerales bacterium
CAACCTCGTTAGCCAAAAAGAAATTGACAATGCTGTCGAACGACTAAATAATAGGCCGAGAAAATGCCTTAACTATCGGACCCCAACTGAGGTGTTCAACTGAATCCGTTTTGTTGCACTTCAGATTAAAATTCAGGAAAGTAAAAAAACTTTCACTTTGATTCGCCCTTACCCGTATTTATAGGTTATATTTAATAGTGATCATTTTGGAACATCAACAGAAACAGAAACAAAAAAATCATCCAGGAGAAATGAGGTTTGTCGTACAGAAAAACACTGGTCCATATAACACAAAATATCGATAGCGGTCCCGATCAGAAGGAAACATTCCTGACAGGCCTGTTGACTTCGCAAGCCTACAGCAACTCGGTTGATCGGTCTGTTATTATCGGCCCCTTGTGCCGCGGCATCGTCGATTGCCTGGGGCGGCTCGGTACGAATTTCCGTGTCTTGTATTCTTCACAGAACGGTATCACCGGCCATTCTTGTTCGCAGGAACTCGCTGCCGTTGAGGCCAAATTTGGCGTGGCGATTGTGTACGGAATACGCAATTTTTATCACCCGGACACCCGCCGTGCCGTCCCGGCCGAGGTGGTATTGATCGACGTAAGTCGTGCCAACATTCATCCTGTCAACGTCCTGAAAGCCTGGATGTACGACGAGTTTCAACTGCCCAGCGACCGGTACGAAAAAAACAGCCAATACGAACAGTATGTCCGACTCGCCCCGGCCGCGTTAGCTGTATTACGCGCCCTCGGCGCCTCTGACCCCAACCACCCGGCCGTACTGATCTCCCACGACACGATTGGAATACCTTGTGCGCTGGCTGCCAATATGGACCCGCTCGGCGCCTTCAAGACCATTTATTTTGCGCACCATGTCCCCACTATTCGCAACCTTGTCGAAACCAATCCAGGTCATGACACTTTGCTGTGTAATGCCTTAGACTGGGCACAGCAAAATCAATATTATATCAGCGAACTTTTTGGCCCACAGGATTTCTCTTTCCAGCATGCCCTGACCACTGCCGCCCGATTTTGCGATAACATCATTACTATCAGCGATCGTGTCAAACAGGAGTTGCGTTTTCTGGACCCGCGTTTCGATAACCTGAACCTCGATACTGTTTATCACGGATTATCGACCCACAAACACTCCCTGGAACAAAAGAAAATCAGCCATACTCGTCTGCAGCAATATGCCGGTAATCTTCTCGGTTACATCCCCGATTACATCTTCACTCATACAGCCGGCATAACTGTCGGCAAGGCATTGTGGCGCGACCTGCGGGTACTGTATCAACTGGAGCCTCTTTTTCAACAGCGGGGGCAAACCGGCGTGTACTTTTTATTAAGTCCGGACACTCCCCCTTCGAATCAGCTTCGAGACATCGACTCATCGGACTTTTGCCCACCTCGCCGCGTTGCCCATCGGGACCGGCACTGGGCGCTCTCCGAATCTGAAGCTGCGTTTTATTGTTTCATCCAGGAGTTTAACGCCCGCAACCAGCACATCAAAGCCGTACTGATCAATCCGCTATGCTGGGAAGCGCACAAACAGGATTGCTGTATGCCCCCTGAAATGGATATTAGCGACTTATGTGTCGGCAGCGATCTTGAGTTCTGCCAGAGTGCTTATGAACCATTTGGCTGCGCACCGCTTCAGTCCGTCGCCAACGGCAGCCTGTGCGTTATCAGTAATGTATGCGGTTGTAAAGATTTGCTTGAACGACTTGACACACAAGAGGCAGAGACAGGGATCGACAACATAATCACAGCCGATTATACTCGAAACGGCACAACTCATTTCAACCGTAAAACCATTCTGTCCCTCGACCAGGCTGCCCGCGATCAAATTGAGGAGCGTGTAAGCGATCAGGTCGCCCGGACAATTATGGATCGCCTTCCGCAAAGCGACGACCAGAGGAAAGCCTTCCTGCAGCAGGGGCAACAACTCGGCCATAGCATGAACTGGGATTATATCTGCGAAACTTTTTTCCTTCCGGCCATAGAACGCGCTTATCACAAACACCGCAACCGACAGATCGCCTGACTTTCTGAATTGTCATTTTGCGTGGGCTTTTAATAGCCCCTGCTGTTAAGCAGGGGTTCTTTACCAGCCCCGATGTAAAATCGGGGGATTCTTCTTTTCATTAGCCCCTCACTTTATGAGGGGTTGAAGATTTGGACAAGGTACTGTTTCAACCGTTTCAACGGTTTTTTACACATAACTGAACACTTACCATGCCTGAATATCGCCACAACCTGATCACTAACCGCTGGGTCATTATCGCGTCCCGGCGTAGCGGTAGACCGCGGAGTTTCGCTCATTCTTCACAGAATAAATTACCCGACTTTAACCCCGAATGTCCCTTCTGTCCCGGCAACGAAAAAATGACTCCTCCGGAGACCTTTGCTCTGCGCGACGGCAACAGCGGAGCCGATACCAGCGGCTGGAGCATCAGGATTGTCCCCAACAAGTTCCCTTTTCTTGATTCCGGTGATGGCGAGATAATTTCGGATAATGTTTTTGACTCCCGACAGGCCGATGGTATGCATGAGGTCCTGATCGAATCACCGCACCACGATGCTCACTTTGCCAGACACAATTTCGATCACGCTTATGTGATTCTTCGCACGCTTCGTAACCGTTACCGTTGTTTGGCCGAGGGCGAGCATATAAAGCATATCAGTATTTTTTGCAATCATGGTCGTTTATCCGGCGCATCCCTGTCGCATCCGCATTTTCAGATCGCCGCCGGCTCTGTGGTTCCGCCCAGACTTGCCGGACAAATTACCTACTGCCGCCAGTATCTCGCAACTCACGGACAGAGCGTCTTCGAGGCCACATTAAAAGATGAGCTTACTGTCGGGGAAAACCTCATCGCTCGAAATGATAACTTCCTCGCTTTTTGTCCCGCTGCCTCTATGTGTGCCTACGAGGTGTATATTCTGCCGCGTTTTGCGCAATCGCAGTTCGGATTTCTAAAGGACAAACAAATTCCCGACCTCGCCGAAATCTTACAGCGAATTCTTACCCGCCTTGACGATGGACAGGGCAACACCGACTACAATCTGGTGTTCCATACTGCTGCGACCGACACAGACGAATCGGAAAAGGCTTTTTGCTGGTACATTCAGATTTTCCCGCACGTCTCGGTCCCCGGCGGCTACGAACTCGCCACAGACATCTATATCAACACCACCGCCCCTGCAACCGCCGCGGCATTCTACCGCAACGCACCCTAATAGGGGACAGTCACGAATGGCATGAAGATAAGCCATAACATTTTACCCTGTAAGTGCTTCCCGCATTACTTGCCTTGGTTTATTGAGGAGGTTGTATTGTTTGGGACGCCGTTGAAGGGCGCGGG
>DAOVXR010000315.1 GCA_030636065.1 Sedimentisphaerales bacterium
GATAATTCTTGGTTGCTTCGCGGGGCAATTGCTGCGGTCGGACAAACGGGGCATAAGGTAGTTTTTCTATCTGGTGCTGTTAGGGGCCGTAACACTGGGGCTGGGACATGTGTGGGGCAGGAGGTTTCCGATCATCAAGCATATATGGACGAGCTCGTTTGTGTTGTATTCGGGCGGTATGTGCTATTTGTTACTGGCGTTGTTTTATCTGATAATTGATGTTCTGGGGTTTCGGTTGTGGGCGTATGGCTTTGTGGTAATAGGGATGAACGCGATAGTAGTATATATGGCGACGCATTTGTTCGATTTCCGTATTATCGGCGATATATTCCTGAAAGGGGCGAGCAGCCAACTGGGCGACTGGCACGGATTCGCACGGGCGGTGGCGGGTTTTGTGGTGATATGGCTGATTCTGTGGTGGATGTATCGTAAGAAGTCGTTTATTAAGATATAAAAATAATTGTAACCGTTCACAGGTGCTTACTAGCCCCCGATGTAAAATCGGGGGATTCTTCTCTTTTTTAGCCCTGAAAGGGCGAAAGAAAGCAACCTGAAAAAAGTGTGAACGGTTACGAGTATGGGTTATAAGCCGAGCAGGGTTTTTAGGGTTGCGAGCATTTGTTCGGAAGAGGTGGAGTTGGCGGCGGTGTTGAGCAGAGCGAATTGACGGGGCGTGAAGATGAGCGGGGCGAGTGGATCGAAGCCGACAAAGCCAAGTCGTTCGGCGATAGCAGTACGGAGCAGGTCGAGGTTGTTACCGGTCAGGGCTGAGATATTAAGATAATTTTTGATGCTCTCCGGTTGGTGGGGCAGGTCGCATTTATTGACAACAATAAGCGGCTCGGCTGCGGTCGGTAAAAAACGTTTCTGATATGCGATCCGCTCATTCTCACAACCGTCGGCTTCGATAATCAGAATAATAAGGTCGGCGCAGGCGATTTTTTTGTCGGCGCAGAAAAGGGATTGTTCCTCCAGGGAGTCGGTGCCGTCCCGGCGGCCGGCGGTGTCGATAAGGTTGATCGGTATGCCGTTTATGTCGGTGAGCTGCGCGGTCCAGTCGCGAGTGGCGCCGGGAATGTCTGATGTGATGCTCTGGGTTTTACCGGTGAGTGTGTTGGCGAGTGTGCTTTTGCCGGTGTTGACCGGCCCGGTCAGAACAACGGTAGCTGGGGTAAGAAGTTTTCGGGCAAGATCATAGGTAGGCAGTAGTTTTTGGATTTCTTTTTTGACTGGGGACAACGTAAGCGGCTCTTTCCGAAGTGCCGCGATTGTTTTTTCAGCCCAGGCGTGCAGGCCGGTCGGATGCTGAGCGGTCAGGGCCAAAACGGCCATTCGAGTCAGAACGCGGGGAAGAGTCAAGACAACTTCACCTGCGATGGAAGCCGTGTCGGCAAGTTCATCCCAGGAAACAATTTCGACATCGTGCTTTTGTAACAGCATTAAAAGCCGCTGAACAATCCGCGGGCCTCCGTGGCAATTAATGTCGATGGTCTGTGTGCCGCTGTTACACGCGATGACTACCTGGTCGATAATTTCTTCATCATCCGTCGCGGAAGTGCGGTCAATGAGACAGCCAAAGATAAGCTGTCCGGAAAGCTGTTGGTTATCTGAGCCGGCCGACGGTGAGCGAGGTCGAAAGATTCTTTTGATTACAGACTGAGCATTCGGGCCGATGAGCTGGATCACCGCAAGGGCGGCAGGTGCGGGAGGCGTGATCAGGGCGGCACGACAGGTCATAGCGGCTTCGACGCCTTCAGCGAGTCGCGATAACGGCGGTAAGCTAAATAAAGGCCGTCTAAGCAAAGGTCAGGTACATGAGAATCAATAAAGTCGCAATGTTGCAGAATCAGCCTGCTGAATCCGCCGGTAGCGACGACCTGGGGCCAATGGCCCAATTGACCGGCATAGCGTTCGACGATTTCACGAAGGGCGCCAATCGCACCGAAATAAATACCGTTTTGAATGGCAGTTTCGGTATTGATGCCAAAAGTGTCAGTAGGCAATGTCGGTGTAACATGAGGCAGGGCGGCGGTGTATTCGCTGAGAGACCGGGCGGATAAGTTCATCCCGGGCAAAATGACGCCACCGAGAAATATACCGTTGTCGTTCACGCAGTCGATGGTGGTAGCCGTGCCGAAGTCGGCCACAACAACAGCAGACTCGACGACCTGATAAGCGGCAAAGGCGGTCAGAAGCCGATCACTGCCGACAGTATCAGGATTTTCGACGGCCACCTTCATCTCAAGTGGGAATTCACGGCCGATGAGCAGGATATTCTGATCGAGAGCGTTGCCGACAGCCTGCTCAACAAGCTCCAGGATAGTTGAATTGACAGAGCAGACAACAACCGGAACAGTTTTGGCGCCCAGAGGCTGAGGGCCGCAGATTTCCCGAAACGCCCTTAAAATGTCGGAGAGTTTTCGAGTGTCGGCCTGCTCGATGGGGATAGTTTCAGTACGGTCGAGCTTCTGTCCGGTGAAGACCGCCATCGAAATCGTACTGTTGCCTATGTCTATCGCAATCGCATCCATAATCAGTCCATTTCGTGATTTTGTAATTTCCGCCAGAGTAGTTCCGTTAATTCCCGCAGGCCGGCACCGGTAACAGAAGATATGGCCAGGGCCTGACGGCCAAGTTGCTGGTTGAAAAGCCGGAATTTGTCGCCGTCAGGGTCGAGGTCCAGTTTGGAAGCGACGATAATTTCCGGTTTGCCGGCCAATTCCGGGCTATGTTGGGTTA
>DAOVXR010000119.1 GCA_030636065.1 Sedimentisphaerales bacterium
ACTTTATAAACTTACAAACTCTTTTTATATTCCTTGTCCCACAAATCCTTATCCCGCGGTTCATATTCACTCAGAGAATACGAATCACGGATTATCTGACGGCCCTGTTGCAGTGAGTCAATTTGACCGGTTGCTATCGCCTGCATTATTATACTTCCGCTTGCTGTCGCCTCGACCGGTCCGGCAATCACTTTTTTGCCGATAGCGTTGGCTGTGAACTGGCACAGCAATTCGTTTTGTATCCCGCCTCCGACTATATGCAGCACCTCAATCGGTTTTTGCTTGATGTCTTCCATCATATCCATTACCGCCCGGCACTTGAACGCAAGACTTTCCAGTACTATTCGGATCAACTGTCCTTTGTCGTCGAAAGATTTCTGACCGGTCCGCTTCAGGTAGCGTTTTATTTTGCCGGGCATATCGCCGGGCGAGAGAAACTCATGGTAATCGGGATCGATTCGGCCCGCGAACGGCTTTGCCGCCGCCGCCATTTTTGTAAGCTCGGTATATGACAGTTCTTCGCCTTCCTGTCGCCATTGCCGTCGGCATTCCTGCACTGGCCATAAGCCTATGATATTCTTCAACAGTCGAATCTTACCGCACGCTCCACCTTCGTTTGTGAACTGGTATTCGAACGTTTTGTCGTTAATAATCGCGTCTGGAACTTCCAATCCCATCAGGCCCCACGTTCCGCTCGACAGATACGCCCAATCATTGCCTGTTGCCGGTACTGCTACTACTGCGCAAGCCGTGTCGTGCGAACCAGCCGCTATTACCGGAACAGCCCCACAGCCAAGCTCAGCCGCCAGTTTGCTTTTCAGCGTACCGACCACCGACCCCGTCGGCACAATCTTCGGCATAATCTCACGCGGCAGTTTTAGCTTGTTGAAAACAGTGTCGTCCCATTGCCCTGTTGCCATATTCATTAGTTGGCTCGTGCTTCCAAGCGAATATTCGGTAAATATCTTCCCACACAGATAATACTCCACGAGATCAGCGATCATCACGAGATGTTTTGCCCGGCTTAGCGACTTCGTTTCTGCAAGTCGCATCGCCAGAAGCTGATATGCCGAATTAATCTGCATAAACTGGATACCCGTATGCTCGTAAATCTCTCGTTTCGGCATCAGCTCGAACGCTTTGTCAAGAATCCCGTCCATCAGCTTGTCGCGGTAGTGGTAGGGATTTTCGAGCAGTTGTCCATGTACGTCAAGCAGACCGAAATCCACTCCCCAGCTATCTACGCTTATCCCGCCGATGGGCAGATTGCTGCGTTCGACAGCTTTGCTTATTCCCGTCTTAATTTCCTCTGTCAGTCGTTGAAAATTCCACCGCAGAGCACCATCTTCTTCAGCAGAGACGTTTGGGAACCGATGGCACTCTTTCAGGGAAATCTTTTTGTCCGAGATATCCCCCAGCATAACCCGGCCGCTCTCAGCCCCCAGATCGACAGCGATATACTGTTTCGCTTGCGACATCGTCCTTCTCCTGTCTATCAGCCCTCGCTGTCAGGCGGGGGTTCTTAAGTAGGGCGGGCCGTGCCCGCCATTTACTTTTCTTGTCAGGTGCAAATTAAGTAGGGTGCGATGTATCGCACCGTTTTTCAACGTGTGGCAGCGTCTGTTCAGCAGAACAGGCGATGGCGACTTTCCATTATTCGTCATTGACATACTCTTCATTTCTTCTTTATTCGATATTCATCTTTCTTTATTCAATATTTCTTTGATTCGATCCGCCGCAGGCGGATTGAATGTTGGACGTTCAACTCTTCTTCTCTTCCCTCTTTCTCGCCACTCGCCACCCACCACTCACAACTTCTTCATTCATTCGCCATTTTTTGCCTTGCAATCGGCATATCGTTACAGGTACACTACCTTACGCTAATTATCAGATAATATCAAGTTTTAGGTAGGAGTATTCGAGATGAAAAAAATGACAATGGCGGTAATTGTGGGGAATCGTGGTTTTTTTCCCGATTCTTTAGTCAAACAGGGGCGTATCGCAATATTGGATATTCTCAAAGGAGCAGGATATAACACCGTGGCTCTAAACGAAAACGACACCAAATACGGTGCTGTTGAAACGCTTGCGGACGCCAGAAAGTGTGCCGACCTTTTTTCCCGCCACTCGCGTGAGATTGACGGCATTATTGTAACTCTCCCCAATTTCGGTAATGAAAAGGGTGTGCTGGAGGCCGTTAAATTATCCGGCCTTAGCGTGCCGATACTGATCCAGGCCGAGCCGGACGAGCTTGGCAAGATGAGTATAAGCCATCGTCGGGACTCTTTTTGTGGTAAGGTCAGCGTTTGCAACAATCTCAACCAGGCAGGCATTGCCTATACTCTGACAAAATCACATACCATGTCGGTTAATTCAGACGAATTCAGGCGGGAGTTGGCCGACTTTGCTTCTGTCTGCCGTATTGTCGGGGGACTGCGAAACGTTCGTTTCGGAGCTATCGGCGCCCGTCCCGGCGCATTTAACACGGTTCGTTATAGTGAAAAACTTCTGGAACTTTCCGGAATATCCGTAGAGACAATCGACCTTTCGGAAATACTCGGTCAGGCCCGAAGGCTTACTGACAGTGAGTCCATCGTCGAAGAAAAACTTACCGACATTCAGAATTATACCAGTACGGACGGCATCCCGAAGGAGGCTTTGTTGCGACTGGCAAAATTCGGCGCGGTAGTGGACCGATGGGTTGAAGAATTGGAACTGGACGGCACAGCCATTCAGTGCTGGACCAGTATCCAGGAAAATTATGGTATATGTTCCTGCGTTCAGATGAGCATGATGGGAGAATTGCTTGCCAAGCCCAGCGCATGTGAAGTGGACATAACCGGCTTGCTTGGTATGTATATAATGCAATTGGCAAGTGCCTCGCCAAGCGCGCTGCTCGACTGGAATAATAATTATCGGAATGAGCCGGACAAATGCGTTTGCTTCCATTGCAGTAATCTGCCTCGGTCTTTTTTCAAAGAAATGAAGATGGATTATCAGGAAATCATTGCCGGTTCGGTGGGTAAGGAAAATGCTTATGGTGCGGTAGTAGGCAGAATCAAACCGTCACCTGCCACGTTCTGCCGTCTCACAACTAACGACACCGAGGGCGTTATCACCGGTTATGTCGGCCAGGGAAGGTTCACTGATGACGAGCTTGACACTTTCGGTGGTTATGGTGTTATGGAGATACCTGATTTACAGGTTCTGATGCAATTCATTTGCCGCATGGGCTTTGAACATCATGTGGCCGTCAATTTATCTGAAAAATCCTATGCTGTTTCCGAGGCACTGGAAAATTATCTCGGCTGGGAAATCTATCGCCACGTTTAGCGAACGGGTGGCATGCTTTAGCGTAGCTTATGCGAAGCATAAGCCAGCTTAAGCATGGTCCTTATATTTAGCCCCACGTTTTATACGTGGGGTTTTAAATAGCCCCCGATGTAAAATCGGGGGACTCTTTTGAGCTTGGGCCGTGCCCGCCAAGCCCAAAGGGCTTTTAACAATAATAGCCACGGGTGCAGGGAGCGTAGCGACCGGAACCCGTGGTCAGCTTCATTCCCCCAATTAATCCTGACCCTGAAGGGGTCAAATAAAAATGGTTGCAAGTCCTGTAGGGTGGGGTCTTACCCCACGCGATTTTCTATGTAACGGCCAATTACAACAAGAGCACCTCTCTGGAATACAGAAAGGTGGCACCCAATTTTATAAAGACAGAGCGGACACCCGGCGCATCCAACTTAACTATTTATTCAGCTTATCAATCCAGTAGGTTCCAAAAATATAGCAAGAGTATGGGTCAATTCTGTCTTTCATGTAATATTCATTAAGCTTCTTGATGGCGGTCTCACATAATCTATCATAGAATCCTGTCGGATAGACAAGTTCCCATGTTGGCTGCTTAGTCTCGTCGTCGGGCATAGAATGATAGAATGGTTCTTTATCTTCTGGAGACTCCATGCCATATCCAGATTTTCGCAATTCATGGACAAGGCTATTCCGATATTGATAAAAAAGATTAACGTGCCGAAAGGAATCAATCTGAATGTCTTCTGATGACTTATGAATGTCCTTGAGCCAATGTTTTTTCACCTCATTATAGTCAGGGTCTTGACTGATATTTACAACTTCTTTTCCGCGCCATTTGTCCAGTTCGGAAAATGCATATTGACGAAGATTAGGAAATCCAGGTTCAGGAACCTTTTCCAGCCATCTTACAATGTGTGGAAGACTTACCCTTTCACAACTGGACCAATCACAAAAACCTCGCACGAATTCGACGATTCTCGCTTTGTTCCCTTTTTTTGGGTAAGCCGTTGTCCTGGAGAGTGCGTCAAGAAGGCTATTGTAAAGTATTTGTCGAAACAAATTCGTTGATTTTCCGCCGTCTATTTTACGAATATTTTCTATCTGATCACGAAAATACCTTATGAACCTGTCAATCTTTTGTTCCAATTCTTCTATGTCTTTCATAACCAAAGGTTCCTCGACGGGTGGCAGCGTCTGTCCGCAGGACAGGCGATGGTATTTTATAATCTGCGTTTTCTACATAGAACCAAACTACCCAGAGCCAGCAACGATAAAGTTGCAGGTTCCGGGATGATGGTCATAAGAAAAGCATGTTTTACTCCTGCAATATAACCTTCCCCAACTATTTGATCGAAATTGTTAATGTCATGTGGGTATAAACGGTCCCAACCAGAATCGATTGGCAATAAATCATTGAGATCAATCATCTCCTCATCAACATATAAAAATGCATGAGTTTCATTAGAACCTGAAACAATTGCTGATGTCCCAACAATATGACCATAGTCATTAATTGCATATGCGGAACTCCATTCCCCTCCGAGAGTCCCTAAATCTACCATCGTTGCATTGCTATACAAATACGCCCGTGTGTTATTGTCTGAGTTTTGCGCATAACCAACAATTTGTCCATTATTGTTAATGTCCGTCGCGTAACTATGAACACCGCCCAGAGTCCCCAAGTCACTCATGCCCCACTTTTCGTAAAGAAAAGCTCGTTCTTCTTCGTTGCCGGTTATTGAATTTCCTACTATTTGCCCCTGATTATTAATTGTGTTCCCGTGACTCCAGTTGCCGCCAAGCGTGCCCAAGTCGGTCATATTTCCATTTACATAAATATATGCGTGATGTTCGCCTATACCACCTTCAAAATACGAATGGCCAACAACATAACCGTCATCATTAATATCTCTTGCGATAGTATAGCCTCCGAAAGTTCCAATATCAGTAACAACGCCGTCGTCCCAGATATATGCTTTTGATGGCGTGATACAAGCAACTTGCCCATGGATGTTTATCCCAAAGGCAGTGTATGCATCAGTAGCATTGCTTAAAGGATTCATAGAGCCACCACTATATATGAAAGCTTGCGAATTCGAATTGCCGACAACTTGGCCAGCATCATTGATTCCATGTGCTTCGCTAGTCCCTCCGCCGAAAGTCCCCAAATCAGTGATGGTATAAATGGCAGCATCCGACAATAAGCTGCCAGTAAAATAGAGAAAAATAAGCCACAACAATACCCATCGAATTTTACAAAGTCTAAAAAAATTCATTTTCCACCACCCTTCTGCCCGTCCGGGCAATAAAAAACCCAGCGCAGAGAATAACTACTCTCTCTTCGCTGGGTTACTACTGACGCAATGTTAAACCGATCTTGAGTATATCAACTTGAGGATTGCCTGTCAATGACTATTTTTGTCCCTTTTCTTAATCAGTCTTGTAGGGTGGGGTCTTACCCCACGCGGTTTTCTTTTAAAGTGCCAGGCACACTCCGTGTGGCGATCTTATTCAATGTTGAATACTGAATGTTTCCCGACAAATCGAGATTCATCTTTTCTGCATTTCTTTTATTTTCTTCTTTGCTTCCTTTGCTATCTTCTGTTCAAAATATTCTTCTGTCTTGAGGATTTTTCATAATTCAAAAAACTATATAAACACAGCCTTCCGTTTGGGTTATACTCATTTCAAACTACAACAAAGAAAGGAGTATTGCCATGGACGGCAGGCTGTGGATGACATTGTATC
>DAOVXR010000221.1 GCA_030636065.1 Sedimentisphaerales bacterium
CATACCTTCCCGACCGACGACGGCGGCGTGGACATGAAGTGCCCCACCGAAATCGCCATCACCGACCGGCGCGAGGCGGAATTGGCCAAAAACGGTATGATGCCGCTTTCGCATTGGAAAAACACTGATTACGCTGTCTTTGTCGGTGCCCAGTCTCTGCAGAAACCGGCGGAATTCGACGACCCGGACGCCACCGCCAATGCCAATCTTTCAGCGCGGATGCCCTATCTGTTCGCGACATGCCGGTTCGCACACTTTCTTAAGTGTATCGTCCGCGACAAGATCGGCTCCTTCAAAGAACGGGCCGACATGGAACTCTGGCTTAATGACTGGATAATGAAATATGTCGAGCCGGACCCGAACGCCACCAACGCAGCCAAGGCCAAACGACCACTCGCTGCGGCGGAAGTCGTTGTCGAAGATGTAGAGGGCGATCCGGGCTATTACTCAGCCAAGTTTTATCTGCGGCCCCATTACCAGCTTGAAGGATTGACCGGATCGCTGCGGATTGTGTCCAAACTACCCTCAGCCAAGAGTGGTTGATTCGATACCCAATTTGGGTTTGCCAAACGTTGGGTGGCAGCCACCGAGTCTTCGAGGTGGATGGCCCGTCGGGTGGCATGCTTTACGCGTAGCTTATGCGAAGCATAAACAAGCTTAAGCATGGTATTCCATGGGTGGTACCTTTCTGTATTTCAGACTTGTCCGCCGAAGGAGGAGAGGTGTTTCTGGAAATTCTTAAGTAGGGCGGGCTTGTGGCCCACGTTTTTACTAACAGACAAAACATAAATAAACCGACAGTGGTTACTGTTACATTCTTTCGAAAGGAGATTTATCATGGCATTTTCAGGTTTTATCAACATTGCCGACATCAAGGGTGAAAGCGGCGATACGGACCATCCGGATTGGATCGAATTCCAGAGTTTCGAGCACCATGTACTTATGCCCGGTGGAGCAGGCGTAAGCGCATCCGGCGGACTGGCCGGCGGAAAAGCGGATTGTGGCGATTTCAAGATCACAAAACTCTTCGACAAAGCCAGCCCCCATCTGTGTGAATATGTGTTCAGTGCCAAGGAGCCTGCCACAATTGAGGTACACACCTGTGATACACAGGCCGGCAAACAGTTCACATTCATGAAATGGACTTTCGAAGATTGCATTATCAGCGGTTACAGGCAGTTCGGCAATTCCAGCGGTGATGAGTTCAACCGGCCACAGGAAGAAATTTCTTTCCGTTTCGCACGGATCAAATGGGAATATACGCCGCGAGACGACGCCGGCAAGGCCGGAGCAGCCGAAAAGGGCGGCTGGAACCGTAAGACAAACGCGCTACATACCTGATCTGACTGACAATTCAACAGCCCGGTGCTTTATAGCGCATAAAAAATAATGGGTGGCATGCTTTCGCTTCATGAGCGAGGGTATGTCCATCCCTGCTGTTAATGACCGTTCACAATCGGGTTACCAATAGGGCCTGCTTCCGTGTTAATGGGGCCGGCCTTTATGTTCAGGAAGGGATTTCAAAATGGCCTATGTGGGTTTTATCTGTGTCGAAGGACTACGTGGCCAAAGTGCCCATGCGGACTTTGATAATCTTTATAGCGACATCCTTTCCTTCAATTTCGGATTGAGCCAGCGAGGCATTCAATCGATGGATGACAATCCTTATGAGAGCCGGGTTCAGTTCGACGAACTTGCGGTTACTAAATTTATTGACTCAGCCACCACAGGATTATTTGCTTACTGTACCAGTGGCCAAAAAATCAAGAACGTCCTTGTTCGGGCGGACGAACAGAAAGTAGTTGGCTCGACCATTATGTCCGCTGATTTGTACGACGTAACCGTTAGTGGCGTCAGGTATATTGGAAACCCGGGTAATCCCGATTTTACCAGGCCCATCGAAGAAATCACTTTCAAGTTCGGTAAAATCGAAATTGCCTATTATCAAAATACCACCAAAGGCACTAAAACCTTCAGAAAGGGCTGGAACCTCGACAAAAACGAAACATGGACCTCGGATAAATAAAATTAAAGGGGTCAGACACCTTTTTTTCGTGCTCTTTATTCGTCATTATCCTTGTAGGGTGGAGTTTTACCCCACACGTTTTACTGTGAACATTTCCGGAAAGGACAACAATGCAGGTTGAAGAATATTTGCAGGCCGGGCAGCTTCAGGAGGCACTATCCGCCCTGGAAAAACAGATTCGCAGCGACCCGTCCAACCCTAAATTACGGGTTTTTCTGTTTCAGTTGCTTTCCATACTCGGCGATTGGGATCGGGCACTGACTCAGTTGAACGTAGCCGCTGAAATGGATAGCGCGAATTTGTTAATGGCCCAGGTCTGCCGAACAGCCCTTCAGTGTGAGCCGTTGCGGACAGCGATATTTGCCGGAGAGCGTTCACCGATGGCTTTCGGACAGCCTGAAAAATGGTTTGGCATATTGGTTCAGGCAAACCAGTTGATACACCAGAACCAGTATAAGGCCTCTGCCGAAATGCGGGAAGACGCTTTTGAGACAGCCCCGACGACCGGAGGCACCATTAACGGTGAGGCGTTCGAGTGGATCGCCGACGCCGATTCCCGGTTAGGCCCGACTATGGAAGGCATCATCGACGGAAAGTATTATTGGATACCGTTTTCATGCATAAAAGAAATAGTAATCGAGCCGCCCGCCGATTTACGTGACGCGGTCTGGCTGCCGGCGCAATTCACATGGGCCAATCAGGGCCAAAGTTTCGGACTGATCCCGGCCCGCTATCCAGGCTCCGGAAAATCGGAAGACAACCTGATTCGCCTGACCCGCAAAACGCAGTGGACACAATGTAAGGGCAATCTTTATATGGGCCTGGGCCAGAAGATGCTCACCACCAGCGAGAGCGAATACCCCTTACTGGAAATACGGCAAATATCCCTGAATGTCCAGACACCGCCCGACGCGACGGCACCGGAAAAGGAGTAAAACAATGGCTGACACTACCCCACAGGAACGGTTACAGCCATGCCTGCTGGATCGTCTGACCGATGACGACCCGCAATCCAAAAATGAAAGTCGCGAAAAGCGTATTATTTCCCTGCAAAAATACAAACGCGGCGTACTGCGGGATTTATCATGGCTCTTGAACACAAGCTGCCACAGTTCCGACGGCCTGCTGGACGATTTTAGTGAAGCGACCCGCTCGGTACTGAATTTCGGTGTCCCGGATTTATGCGGCCTGACGGCGTCCAGTATCAAGGCCCACGAATTGGAAAGCCACATCACACATGCTCTGCAGATATTCGAGCCTCGGATTACTCAACATTCGCTGAACATTCAGGTACACCTCGATTCGGACGAAGCCAGTCATAACGCGATCACGTTTGAGATCAAAGCCGAGCTTTGGGCACAGCCTATGTCTGACGCACTTTATATAAAAACTGAGATAGACCTGGAAACCGGCCAATGCAATCTTGAGGGATAACTCTTGTAGGGTGCTTACCCCACACGGTTTTCTTACGCCCTGAAAGGGCAAAATAGAAAACGCAGGGTGCCACCTTTCCGCCGAAGGCGGAGAGGTGCTCCCGGGAATTCCTGTAGCCCGATGGGTGGCAGCCACCGAGTCTTCGAGGTGGATGGTTCAGGGTGGCATGCTTACGCGTAGCTTATGCAAAGCATAAGCCAGCTTAAGCATGGTATTCCAACTGACAGGCGATGGATATTTTCTATTATTTTAAAGTGGGAGGCACACTCCGTGTGGCGATCTTATTCGTCATTGGGATTTCGTTATTGATTTCTATGCTAAAATTTATCCCAGTCTCGCGATTCTGTCATTTCAGATAGCGACCAGCGGGAGCGGCTTTTGCCATCTATGCAGAACAGAAAAAGTGGCCATGCCACCTCATTCGGATTTCTTAATTCGTCATTATCCCTGTAGGGTGGGGCTTTGACCCACGCGTTTTTATAAATAGTTACAAG
>DAOVXR010000027.1 GCA_030636065.1 Sedimentisphaerales bacterium
GACGGCATGGGCTGAAGCCCATCCTACGGGACTTTCAGAGTAAATGGCGGGCACGGCCCGCCCTACAAAAGAGTCCCCCGATTTTACATCAGGGGCTAATAAACGCGACGCCCAGGCCCGGGCTACAAGACTTACAAATCAAAAACCTTGCCTGCGGGGTCCGCTGGGTGGTCGTCTCCGCGAGGTCGCAAGGTGGTGGTATATTGCTTTACCAATATATAGCTGCCGATATTTTCGGTTCGTGTGTAAGCCACCTTGACCTGTGAACCGCTTTGAAGAGTCTCCAGTTTGTAGCCAAGTTGCTCGATGTCCTTGATGACAATGCCGTCCAGCGACAGCAGAATATCACCCGCTTCAATATGAGCATAATACGCAGGCGAACCTTTTTCCACCTTCATTACCACAACATCGCCTGTCTCGCCCGCGAGGTGATATCGCTTGATTATGGCCTGGGTTAATCGGCCCAACTCCAGTCCAAAAAGCCGCCTGGCAAGCTCATTACCGTCCGGCTGTGGGCGCTCACGCAAAGTCAACTTGAGTTCGTAGCTTCGCTCACGTTCCCCCTGACGACGTACCTCATAACTCACCGTCGTATCGAGCCGGCGCTCCAGCATATCAAGATAAAAATCCGTGGCTGAGCCAACCGCTTTGTCATCCACCCGTATTATAACATGGCCCGGCTTAAAGCCGGCAGCTTCCGCGGCACTGTCGGAACGTACAGTATCAACCTTTATTCCCTGTTCTTTCCTGTCTTTGAGATTGCTTACGGTCAAACCGAAATCAATCCGACGCAGCCGCTCGATATTTATCATCTTCGGCAGGTTCTCGCACAGTTGATCAATAGGGATAGCAAAACCAATCCCCTGCGCCGCTCTGCGAATCGCTGTATTTATTCCAATTACTTCGCCCCTGATATTCAAAAGCGGGCCGCCACTGTTGCCCGGATTTATGGGCGCCGAAATTTGCAGCATCTCCGGCAAAACCAACTCCTCAGTCAACTCAACGTCCCGGTGTATCGAACTGAGAATACCCCCGGTCAACGTATGCTGATAGCCAAAAGGATTGCCAATCGCCAACACCGTCTCGCCGATCATCAGGTCATCGCTGCGGCCAAGGGTAACCGTTGGAAACGGCTTGTCCGATTCGATCTTCAACAGTGCCAAATCAGAGCGGTTGTCTTCGGCTACCTTCCGGGCCTTATACTCGGTGTTGTCCGCCATAATAACGGTAATCTCATCGGCCCGGCGAACAACGTGCGCGTTTGTTACGATATAGCCGCCGGCATTGATAACGAACCCAGAGCCCAGCCAGGTAACCTCCCTTTCCTGCTGCCTGAACGGCAAGCCAAAGTCCCCGCCCCAACCAAAAACATCATCGACAACCAATTCCTGTACCACATATTTACTGGCAATACTGACCACGGCGTCCTTGTTCTTCTCGAACGCCTCGACAACAGGTGTTCGACGAGATACGGTGCTCTCGGCAGAGCCGTCCCCAGCCGTTGTCGCTATTGCCAGAAACAGCAGGTAAAATATTATTTTTCGTTTTATCATCTATTACGCCTTTCCTGAATGAAAAGATAAACCACCCACCTCGAAGACTCGGTGGCTGCCACCGAACGCCGTGGGTAAAAATGACCCCCAGGATAAACCTGGGAGCTAATAAACGCGTGGGGTAAAACCCCACCCTACAGAATCCCCTGATTTCACATCAGGGGCTGGTAAAGAACCCCCGCTTAACAGCGAGGGCTATTTAAAAAGCTTCTGCAACAATAACTTATTATAGCCCCGATAATTTAACTATGAAAAGCATTTTTCTGTAGAAAATATTGCCGTCGGTTCGCTTTTACGGTATAATGGCCGCGATGTCAGCCGTACTGTCGGCGTTTCAGCAAACGGGCTCCAAACAAAGGTGCAAAAAGGACGCCAGCGTCAAAAGTACTTTGCCCCTTCGATTTTGGGGCGTTGACAGTGCTACCGCACGGGCAGATAGTTGGTTTTTGTGGCGTTTTTCGGACTTTTGACGGTTGCACCAAAAAGGTGTTTTTAAAGGATTTATGACGGTGACCGAACAGGATTTTAAGGAAAAAATCGAAGATCAGTCCATTCTGGACGAACTAAAAGAATCATACCTTAATTACGCTATGAGCGTGATTATCAGCAGGGCGCTGCCCGATGTTCGAGACGGGCTTAAACCATCGCAGCGGCGCATCCTTGTGGCTATGAACGATCTGAACCTCGGCCCCCGAAGCAAACCCCGTAAATGCGCCAAGATCGCCGGTGATACCTCCGGTAACTACCACCCACACGGCGAAGGAGTCGTCTATCCGACTTTAGTACGCATGGGGCAATCATGGAATATGCGACAACCATTGATCGATCCCCAAGGTAATTTCGGGTCAACCGACGGCGACCCCCCCGCCGCGATGCGTTATACCGAGGCCCGAATGACCGCGGCGGCGGCTGATATGTTGGTCGATCTAAACCGCGATACCGTCAATTTTGTGCCCAACTACGATGAGACCACTACAGAACCAGTCGTTCTGCCGAGCCGGCTCCCCAATCTGCTGATCAACGGCAGTATGGGTATTGCCGTGGGGATGGCGACCAGTATCCCACCACACAATCCAACAGAAGTCTGCGACGCCCTGATTAAACTTGTTGACGACCCAGACTGCGGCTTCAGAGAAATTATGCAGATTATACCCGGCCCTGACTTTCCCACGGGAGGAGTGATTTGCGGCCGTAGCGGAATTATCAACGGCTATACCACCGGCCGCGGGACCCTGGCAGTCCGGGCGAAAATGCACACCGAAACCACCAAAAAAGGGAAAACGGTCATCATAGTAGATGAAATCCCCTACCAAACAGTAAAATCGCAAATCGTTACCAAAATCGCCGACTGTGTCAATAACAACGTCATTCCGGAAATCTCCGATGTCCGCGATGAGTCCGACCGTAAAGGTACGCGAGTAGTTATCGAACTCCGCCGCGACGCCGACGAACAAGTGGTAATCAACAGGCTCTATCAATACACCTCACTGCAAAATACCTTCAGCATTATCAATATCGCACTGGTCAGGAACCGGCCGCTTACACTCAATATCAAACAAATGCTCCAGCTCTATCTGGACCATCGCAAAGAAGTTATCCGCCGCCGAACCAGCTTTCTGCTACGCAAAGCGCAAATGCGTGCCCATATCGTGGAAGGCCTGCTGCTGGCCCAAAGCGACATAGACGAAATTATCCGAATTATCCGCTCATCACCCGATGTGCCCTCTGCCAAGGCCGCGTTAATGGCCAAGGCACTGCGACTGCTGGAACACGAGACCATCAAACGGATTCTGCCGGAAGAATTTCTTATCGAAAAGAGTCGGAACGATCAGTTCCTCTCCGGTCCGCAGGCAGACGCTATCCTGAGTATGCAATTGCAGCGACTGACCGGGTTAGAAGTGGAGAAACTGTCTCGCGAATATGCCAGTCTGGCCGAAGAAATCACCGGCTATGAAGCCATCCTTGCCCATGAAGACCTGGTACTCGATATTATCCGTGAAGACCTTTACGAAATGAAAGAAAAGTACGGGTCCCCCCGCCGTACCGAAATTATCGACGAAGTAACAGACTTCAATATCGATGACCTTATCGCTGAAGAAGAAGTCGTGGTAACAATCAGCAATGACGGCTATATTAAAAGAATGCCCATCGACACCTACCGCAGCCAGGGCCGCGGCGGCCGCGGCGTTATCGGCAGCAATACCAAACAAGATGATTTCATCGAACACCTCTTTGTCGCGGGCACTCACGATTACCTCTGCTGTTTTACCAATCGCGGCCGCTGTTACTGGCAAAGAGTATATGGCATACCCAGTCTGTCCCGCCAAAGCCGGGGACGCAGCATTGCCAACCTGCTCCGATTAGGCAAAGACGAAAACATCGCCGAGATACTGCCCGTCCGTGAGTTCGACGAACAAATGCTGGTGTTCGCCACCCAAAACGGCTATGTCAAAAAAACACCACTGGCGGCCTTCAGTAATATTCGCCGAGTCGGTATAAACGCTATCAGTCTCAACCCCGGCGACGATGTTATCGGCACTCGTATTACCAGCGGTGATGACGAAGTAATCCTCGGTACACGTGATGGTATGACTATCCGCTTCCATGAAAACGACGCCCGTGCTATGGGACGCACGGCCCGCGGTGTCAGAGGTATCAAACTGCGCTCCGACGATCAGGTTGTCGATATGGTCGTGGCCCGGCCGGGATCGTCGCTGCTAACCGTATGCGAAAACGGCTACGGCAAACGCACCGACCTGAAAGACTACCGCCGACAAAAACGCGGCGGTATCGGCCTGATAAATATCAAAACCACTCAACGTAACGGTAAAGTCGTCGCCCTCAAGGCCGTTACCGACAACGATGACCTTATGCTAATCAGCGCCAAAGGCATAATCATCCGTACCGGACTCGAACAGGTCCGCGACATCGGCCGTAATACACAAGGCGTTCGGCTCATACGCCTCGACGAAGGCGATAAACTTGTCGCTGTCGCCCGCGTTGTGAAAGAAAACGGTAAGGAAAACGGTGAAAACGGAAAGGATGATAAAGAATAGATATTGTTCCAAAATTGGTGGGTAAAAATGTGTTTGGTATATTGTCAGCAGACAGCATGGGCTGAAGCCCATCCTACGCAGCTTTAACTAATACCATCGCCTGATGGTGTACATCAGACGCTGTCACCCGTCGATCAACCCCAAATGGCGGGCACGGCCCGCCCTACTTTTTGTCCGGGCTACGCTTGCTGAAAAAATAATGGGGATGATTTCAATATTGTTTTCCCGACAAATATCCCGGACCATTTTAAGTCTGTGAAAATAGCTCGGCTGCTGCTTGTCGAGCCGATCCAGCCCACCCGAGAGTACTATCCCGTTCAGCCCGTGCTCACCGGCCGTTCGCGCAATGGCACGAATGTCTTCAACCTGCTTATCATTGCGCAAACCGCTATAGACGTAAACCCAGCGATTAGGATAAACCTTCTCCGCAGCCTGCAATTCAATTAACAACAATCCTGATAAAAACAATACTAACACTACCCGTTTCATCATTTTTTTCTCCTTGACATGCTAAAAAATAATTATGTCTATCCAAACAAAAGATTCTCTATCTCTTTCATGGAATCATACACCGGTACGCCGCATTCCCGTAACCTTTCACGTGACTGGTGTCCGCAACTGAGCAGTACGCAATCAACCCCCATCGCGCAGGCAACCTCATAATCGTGCAGCATATCACCAACAAATAACACTTCCTGTTTTTTATACGGCAGTTCATCCATCCATTTTCGGCCGTTCTCAACCTTGCTGTGCGCGTAGTAATCGTTCAGCCCGATAAGTTTTATAAACCACCGTCCAATCTGAAAATGCGCCACGGCCTCTTCCAGCCGCCGTTGATGATAGGCCGAGAGTACCGAATGCGTCAGGCCGACATCAGTCAAAGACCGCAAAAATGTTTCAGCCCCCTGTCGAAGTCGGCAGTGCGGAAGGCACCGAACGTAGCCTTCCATATATTCGTCAGCTACTTTTTCGTAAGATTCCTTCGTAAAATCGAAGCCCAACCGACGATAAAAATCTATTATCGGAAAACCAACATTCTCCCTGTACCGCTCTATTGTAAGTTCGGGCAGACGCCGCCTTTGGAGCATACCGCTCACCACCGCCACGCACTCGCTCACATCGTCCAGCAGTGTCCCGTTCCAGTCCCATATAATATGCTTGTAGTGGTTAGTTAATATGATTTCACCAGGTTCCATGCCGAGGGCCATACAAGAACACCTCTCCTCCTTCGGCGGACAAGTCTGAAATACAGAAAGGTGCCACCCAGGCGCGTGGGCCACAGGCCCACCCTACTCAAGAACCACAGCTTGACAGCGAGGGCTATTCGAAGAACTTCCGCAACAGCAACTATTTGATTATCGCCTTGCCGCTGCCGCGTTTGACCTTGCCCAGCAGGTAGGGTTTTTCTCCAAGTTTGCGTAAGTGTCCCATAATCGACCGGGTATGTTTCGGACGCACAATCAAAACATAACCGATTCCCATATTGAACACCCGATACATCTCTTCTTCCTCAATCGGCCCCAACTTTTGTAATAATCCGAATATCGGCGGCACGGGCCACTTCTTATTGATTACAACATCGTGTTTGCTGCCGATTACCCGCGGGATATTGCCTATCAGACCGCCGCCGGTAATATGAGCCATTGCCTTGACTACTTTTTTGACCTTGTATTTCCTCAGTAACGACACTATCGATTTGACATATATGCGCGTCGGCCGTAACAGCGCCTCGCCCAAGGTTTCGCCAAGCTCATCGATATACTGCCCCGTTTTCAATTTGGCCTTATTGAAACAAACGCGCCGCACAAGCGAATAACCGTTCGAATGCAAACCGCTTGACGCCAGTCCGATCACCGTATCACCCGCTTCCACGTGTTCACCGGTAATAAGCCGTTTTTTCTCAACCACCCCCACCGCAAAGCCTGCCAGGTCGAACTCACCCTTGCGATACAAGTCCGGCATCTCCGCGGTCTCTCCCCCCAACAATGCGCAATCGGCCTGAAGACATCCTTCAGTGATTCCCGCCACGAACTCATTTATCTTCTCCGGCGCCAGATTATTGACCGCGATATAGTCCAGAAAAAACAGTGGCTCCGCACCCTGAACCAACATATCGTTCACGCTCATCGCCACCAGATCTATCCCAACCGTATCGTAACGCCTCATTTTTTTCGCAACCTTGATCTTGGTACCCACTCCGTCCGTACAGGCCACCAATACCGGCTCGCGATAATTTTTCTTGAATATCTTCTCGTCATAATCCAGACGGAACAAACCCGCAAAGGCATTGTGCAAATGGATAACCCGCAACCCGTGCGTCCGCCGCACGTTCGCTTTGATCATTTCCACCATGCGATCGTTCGCGTCAATGTCCACCCCCGCCTGCTGGTAAGTAATGCTTTTAGCCATTCTCATTTCCCATTATCAATGTCTCTCCGGTCATCTCTTCCGGTTTTTCCAGGCCCATAATCTGCAACGCCGTTGGAATCACGTCGGCCAGCCGTCCGTCGTCTCTGAGCTGACGGTTTTTGTATTCCTCGTCAAAAACAATGAGCGGCACCGGCTCTGTCGTATGCGCCGTATAAGGTCCGTCCGTTGTTACATCGTACATCAGTTCCAGGTTTCCGTGGTCGGCTGTAACAATTGCCGAACCGCCCATCTCTCGAATCTTATCTAATATTTTCCCAACGCAACTATCGACAACCTCGGCTGCCTGCACCGCCGCCTCCATAATGCCTGTATGACCAACCATATCGGGATTAGCAAAGTTAATGACCATCACATCGTATTTGTCGCTTTCAAGTCGCTCCAATACGGTTTCAGTTACCTCATAAGCCGACATCTCCGGCTTCAAATCATAAGTTCTGACCTTGGGCGACGGAACAATCTGGCGGTCTTCGCCCGGAAAAGGCGGCTCGGTATAATCATTAAAGAAAAAGGTAACATGAGCATACTTCTCGGTCTCGGCACAACGAAACTGTTTCAGTCCCAGCCCTGACCAGTAATCACCAACAATATTTTTCATCTTAGGCGGCTTCGGAAACGCTACCGGCGCCGGAATCGTCGCGTCATATTCCGTCATACACACATAGTAAAGGTCCAGCATTTCACCTCGATCAAATGCCGTAAAAGCCGGATCTACAAATGCCCTCGTTATCTCACGCGGGCGATCACCCCGAAAATTAAAGAAAATAACCGAGTCTCCCTCCTCAACCAAAGCCAAAGGCTGAGAATTCTCACCGGTAATCAGGGTCGGCTTGACAAACTCGTCCGTAACATTGTTGTCGTAACTTTCCTGTATGGCTTCTTCGGCAGAAGTTGATTTATTACCCTTACCGTAACGCAAACATTGATATGCCTTTTCAACCCGCTCCCATCGCTGATCGCGGTCCATCGCATAGAACCGCCCTATCACTGTGGCAATTCGGCCAACACCAATCTCCCGCATTTTAGTTTCTATCTCCATCAGGTAACCCTTGCCACTGGAAGGCGGCGAATCGCGGCCGTCAGTTATGGCATGTAAAAATACACGATCAAATTTATTACGTTTCGCAAGCTCCAACAAACCATATAAGTGACCCAAAAGTGAATGCACACCCACATCACTGGTTAGTCCGATCAGATGCAGCTTACTGTGGTTCTTTTGACAGCGGTCAATAGCCTCTAACAAAACCTCGTTCTCAAAAAAATCACCTTCCCGAACAGCTTTGCTCAAACGCATTGATTCCTGATAAACTGTTCGGCCGGCACCTATATTCTGATGACCTACTTCACTGTTACCCATCGTCCCGTCAGGCAGGCCAACATCCGCACCACTACACGCAACCAGGCAATCAGGATATTCCCGACGGAGCTGGTCATCCACAGGAGTATCAGCCTTGCGTGTGGCATCATATTGTTGCAGTTCCGGATCACCGTTGTAACCCCAGCCGTCACGAATAATCAAAACGAAAGGCCGAGTACGTAATTTTACGGGTGGTTCATTATGCGTTTTTCGTTTGTTATCGGTCATTATAGTCAAACTTTCTCCGTTTTTGTTCCGTTTTTGCCGTTTTTTCCATTGTGTTTCCTGAAAACAACACAGAATTTCCCATTTTTGCGTATTCCAGGCCGGTGTACGCTTTGTCGAAAAGCGATAATCGGGTATATTACAGGTAGGTATATTACAGGGAAATACCCTATATGGGTATAATTTTTTTCGTAGGGACCGGAGGGAGAAAATTTGCTGTACGAGAGAAATTTAGTCTCGCATTTGCCCTGGTATTGCCCCCAGCCTGTCGGCAATCTGTCAATATATCACTCGTTGCCGTTATCAGGTCGGCCCTCACGTCGGACATCGTCTGTTCGAGAACTTCCGTCTTCTCTGCCGGAGGTTATTATTATTCTGTTTGTTCTGCTAACGGTATGGTCTCGCAATCTGCCGATTTTGTCCCTGGCCGATGAAGCTGCCACGGTAACGGTTAATTCAATTCTAAAAAGGGCCGACGAAGCAATGTCCCGTCAGTCATGGGACACTGCCGAGCGTTATTTTCAACAGGCGCTGACCCACGACGAAACAACCACCGGCAAATACATTCACGAACAACTGCAATGGTGCCGCGTCAACACCCTGCTGGAAGAACGCTATCTTGACGACTCTGTCGCTCAACAAATACAATCAACCACACCGAATCAGGCACAGACTCTCCTGAACCAGACAATTGTGTTGATTCTGGAAAATTATTATCAAACTGTTCACCTTAAAGTGTTATTGACAAAATCGCTTCTGCAGCTTCAGGCGGCAACGGAAAACCCGCAGATATATCGGCAATATCCGGTTAGCGATCAGGCCCTTGCCAAACTCCGGCACGAGATTAAAGAATTACGCGGCAGAGCGCTTAATCTGCCGGAAAACGACATATCCAGCCTCGAACTAATGGTAAGCTCACTGCGTAATATCAATGTTGACGGCGGTATCGGAGAATCCTGGCCGCCCCTTGAGTTGGCCTATGCCCTTACCGACAACCTCGACAAATATTCACATCTGCTTTCGCCAAGCCAGTATAACGCACTCCTCAACCGATTAAACGGTTCCTATGTCGGAACCGGACTTGATCTTATCCTTGCCGGCGAATATCCGCTGGTATTCGACGTTGTCAATGAAAGTCCCGCCCAAAAAGCCGGTGTCGAACCGGGCGATCTCATACTTGCTGTCGATGGAATCGAATGTAAAAGTAAAACCGACAGCGAAATCAGTAAATTGCTGACTGGAAAAGCCGACGCCAGTGTCAACATTATGCTTCAAAGAAACCACAAGGTTTTTTCTGTTTCAATATCTCGTACCGAGGTTGCCTCGCCAAGTGTCAGATATGTACACATGCTAAATAAACAAACCGGGTTCCTGCGGGTAGCGAGTTTCGATCATGATACCGCCCTGGAAATGCGACGCGGCGTCGAAAAACTAAGACGGCTCGGAGCGAAGTTTTTATTGATTGATCTTCGTAGTAACGGCGGCGGCGTTATGACCTCAGCTATCGACGCTGTTCGTCTTTTTATCGACAGCGGTACGATTGTAACAATGCAAACAGCAGACGAAAAAATAAAATATACCGCCGGCGGCAATAATTTTGCCTGTTACAAGTTGCCTTTGGCCCTTCTTGTGGACGAAAAAACCGCCAGCTCCGCTGAAATTTTCGTTGCGGCGTTGCAGGATCACCAACGAGCAGTCGTAATCGGTAAAAAAACACTGGGAAAAGCCGTTGTGCAGACAATTTTCAATCTGAAACCCGCTCAAAACGCTCTTTGTATCACCACCGCCAAATACTTTCCGCCTAATAAATATGACTTCCACCAAAAAGGGCTTACACCCGACATCACCCTTGAAAAAGACCCTTTACCTTTCTTAAATGACACTTGTCAGCAAAACATGAAAAGCTATCTTTCCCCCGACAACACCGCGATCAAGGTAGCCGTGAACATTTTACACTAACAAAGACGCCAGCGTCAAAAGTACTTTTCCCACTTGATTTTGAAGCGTTGCTGGTGCTACCGCACGGGTAGATAGTTGGTTTTTGCGGCGTTTTTCGGACTTTTGGCGGTTGCATCAACAAGTACGAAAACAAACTCCTATACATCAAGAATAAGTGTTCACACTTTTTTGTCCTGTAAATCCTGCCGAAAAACAAATCTGTGAACGGTTATTATTCAGAATAAAAACATTTGTCGAGTTACTATCAGCCAAATTGTTACATTTTCACGAATGGAAACAATTTTTTTTTATAAATATCGCTTTCGAACGAATTGGCCTGGTAATAATTGCCGATTCGACATTCTGATATGCTTTAAAATCAACTCTTCCGAACAAAGATTGTTTCCGCAAAGGCGGGGAATGATACCCGATAGATATAAAAGTAAAATGTTTTTTCGGGTTTTATCTGTAAATCTGTTGCCACTTGCCAACATTATTAACCGAATTTGTCGAATAGACACAATAAAATGAAGTTATAGGGACATATATGACGATAAGACAAAACACGGATTTTCAATACAGATAAGTAATGATCGCCTGACAAACAGTTTTTTACACAATCAAAAAAACGTTCCTTCGCTAAAAATACTAAATGACCATTAAAATTATACGATCTCAACCTGACATTACGGTCGATCTGAACTTCTGATGTTGGCAAAAAAAAACGAAAGAGTAAAAAAATATTCATTTAAGATGAAATTTTTTTTGACATAATGTAACCTGACAGTTAATATTCCTTTTAGAAGGGAGGTGATGCACAATGGCGAAGAAGAAAAAAGTAGCGAAAAAGAAA
>DAOVXR010000268.1 GCA_030636065.1 Sedimentisphaerales bacterium
GTAATAAATTTATCGCTCTGCCGCGGCACATCGTACCTTTTGACAGTCAGGGTATCCGCCTTCCATTGGCCCTGCTCGCGATAGTCCGGTTGGGTATCTTTCGGGCCGGTGAATTGATAATCAAACCGCTCATTTCGCAGGTTATTTTCCAAAACAATCTCACCCTGCAAAAATACAGGTCCGGCGGTCAATTTTGCGACTCCCCTGCCTGTGGGCGAAACGGCCTGCCAACCTTGCGAATGGGCGAAAATGCTTCTATCTTCGGCATTCCCGGCAGAACCGTAGAATTGAATTTTCAGATTTTCCGCCTTACCCGCGCCCTGCCATGTCCGGCTGATCGCAAAAAAACCGATGTCTTTATCGAATCGTGTCAGTCGATACCAGATTTTACCTGTTGGGGCATGCTGTTTCAGCAACTCCGGCTTGAGCTTACCGATCAGTTGCTGTGCCTGTTTGCCGGCTTGCGTCCAGCGTCGATCCTCCTCGGTTTTGCCGAGGCAATGAAAATTTCGGGCAATGGTTTCCATCAATGTCTCACCGGCCGAGAAGTCACCCGCGGTACCGTCCGGCGAAATCAATACCAGCATGAAATACCTGTCATTTTCGTTTTGTATCAACACTTCGCGATAAATTCGGGAGGCAGGCTTTTTATTTTTATTGGTACTCTTCCAGATAACCGTGAACTCGGCGGCTGGATGGTTATTGAAAATAGCGGTTTGCTTTTTCTGAACAGTGGCTTGTTCGGGATATTTTTGCCAGTAGCCAAGACGGGTTTGCAACATCTGTTCGATACTCAGGTTTTTTTTGACCACGAGCAGGCAAACCCTTAATTCGCTTGCCTGTACGCTGACGTCAGTCGGCACAAAGCGAACCAGTTCCTTACTGGGTGGTATCTTGAGTGCGTCCCAATTCATCAGCCTCGGCCAAACCTGATCGGGTTTCTCGGTTTGCGGCGAGACGAAAGAGATATGATTACTTAAAGGTTCGCTGAAACCGGGAGGACGCAAAGAAAAACCGTTACGAATATCGACGTACTTTAGAGACAGTATTTCAGGTTTTGTAATTTGAGTCTTCGTTCCGAAGGTCGGTGCTTCGGAGGAAGGTTTCACCGTTTCCTGCCGCGTTTTCCGCGGTTGCTGCGCAGCAACCCCCTGAACGATCAAGTGTAACAAGACCGTAAGCGTGAAAAACATCCGGCAAAAGAAGCACTGCCTTCTATAGCACTTCGGTAGTATCATCATCTGTATATGTCCTGAACCAATCGCTCAGTTCCGCTTCAGCCAAGGGGAATACGCTCAGCAGTTCCGTGCGGGATACTGCCCTGAACAGAGATTCCGCCCCGTCGAAATAGTCTTTCTGCCGAAGCAACTGGTGATCACTGTCATAATAAATTGTCTGGCGGCGTTTGTGGCCCAGCCACTTTGTCTTCACGCCGGAGCCACCGGTATGGTTGTCGTGGTTTGTTTGTAAAACCTCTCCGTCGGGTTTTACCCAGCATTCGATAAAAATATTCCGCCTGTAGTCGCGAAAAAAAGAGTCATCCGTCAGAGCGAAAAGCACTCCATCCTCGGACCCTTCCCGAACCGCCGCCACACTCGAAAACAAATCGAGTAGAAACGACGGAATAAAATTCTTTCTATTAATATTTATCCCTTTCCACTGGGGCTTCGGACGAGCACTATTGTAATATGATAACTGCAAAATGCCGGATGTGAACTTCTGCTGGACGGTCTCATAACTACCATTCACCCCATCCCGTATTACTTCGCGGAAGCTGTAACTGCTCAAATCGTTTTGAATCTGATAGGTTATATCCCTACGTATCTTTGCCTGAGGATTATAATATAATTCGTTGCCGCTGATAATGATGGGATGCTCATCTTTCTGAATCAGCCTGACGGAAATCGCGGCATAAGCAACCGGCTGACCATCTGATTCAATCAAATAATATCGCTGAATCGGCTTGTCAAAGTATTTGGCCAAGCCTTCCTCGCGGATATTTGCGATCAGTTCCACCGCGTTGGCATAGGCACGGAACTGACCGGACCTGGCCGAGACCAGCACCTGGGCCCCCAGCAGAGTCGCCGCCAGGATTGCCGCCAGAACTATCGTGGCTATGGATGAATGCGAACCTCGTCGGCGAAGCTGTCCGCCTTTGAAAAAGCCGCTGTTTTTTCCGCTTTCAGTGAACATACGGGGTATCCTATTCGTTTTATCCTTGAAAAGCAACTGTTGTTATCGGTTTTCCGGCAAATAACGTATTGAACAGCGTGGCGTGTATATTAAGTATAATCTGGTATAACTTCTTTGATAGCATATTGTTATAATATAGCACCCACGATTGAATTTTCCCGTTAGTATGCGGGGAAGTAACCTTACGACAATATATTACGGTTTCGCTCGCAGGAATTCCCATACACGGTGCGTATAAGTCTGCGGAGGGGTGATTCGTATTTGCTTTGCTTTGCTCTGTTGCTCTATCCGATGGACAGGTTAGCGAGAATGGCGCATACAGCACATCCTTGGCCACCTCAAAAAACCAAGAATGTCCCTTTTTGTTTCCCTATTTCCCATTTATCAACGATTACGACCGATAGTCTTCGGTTTTATGCCTGACTATTTCGCCTTTGACCATGTATATCACATCTTCTGCGATATTTGTCGCGTGGTCCGCTATTCTTTCGAGATGCCTGGACACTGATAACAGATGGATGAGGCTTTCTATATCTTCTGGATTTTGCTTTATCTGCTGTTTTACCTGATCATACATTTGACGGTTGATCGCATCAACTTCATCATCAGCCTCGCAGACCTGATAGGCAAGTTCGCAGTTCATATTCACCAGAGCGTCGAGGCTTTTTTTGAGCATAGCCTGTGTTTTTTCCGCCATTGGCCCGTAATCCAGGAGTATGCCGACGGAATTACACGTAGATAGAAATTGACTTCGTTCAGCGATATTAACCGATAAATCACCGATTCGCTCAAGGTCATTATTTATCTTTAACGCGGTGATAATAAAACGCAGGTCTATCGCGACAGGCTGATGTAAAGCCAGAATCTTAAGGCAGTCTTCTTCCACCTTGACTTCCATCTGGTCTATTTCGATGTCAGAGGCTATAACCTTTTCGGCAAGTTTGACATCCCTGTTCTTAATCGACCTGACTGCCTGCCAAAGACTTTCTTCGACTACGCTGCAAAGGGTAAGCAACTCTTTTTTCAGATTGTCAATTTCTCTGTTTAAGTGTTCTGACATATCAGCCAAACCTCCCGGTAATATAATCTTCCGTTCTTTTCTCTTTTGGTTTTGTAAATATCTGTTTTGTCTGTCCCGACTCTATCAATCGGCCCTCATAAA
>DAOVXR010000190.1 GCA_030636065.1 Sedimentisphaerales bacterium
CCTTCACCGACATTCAGCAACGATTCTAATGCCTGGCGGGTGAACAGCAATTTTCGTCGGTTGCAGATGATTCCTGCGTTAAGCTGTTCTACTTCTAATGCTTCTACTCGCGGAATATTCCGCAGTGATTTATACACATTCATGTCGGCGTCATCCAGAGCTACGAGACAACTGCGTCCGACGTCGATTTTAAGATTATTCATAACCCCGATAAAGTCTTGTGTTCGCGGTTGCTCGAATTCCAGTTTATCTACTACGATTGTATCGTTGCTTTTCAGTTTTGCCAGTATTGCTGAGTTCCGTGCCAGTTGGCGTTGTTTTTGTGGCATTCGCTGACGGAAGTCGCGTGGCAGTTTAGCGAAGGCTACGCCGCCGCCGCGTCGTACTACTGTTCGGTTGGCGCCCATTCGTGCTCGACCGCTGCCTTTTTGTCGATACAGTTTACGTGTTGACCCAGTCACCATACCTCTGCTTTTGGTCGTGGCGCTGCCTTGCCGTTTATTCGCGTGATACATTACCAGCGCTTGTTTCAGCAGTACCGGCCGTATTCTTCCGCCCAGCAGTGCTTCGTCGATTTGTATTCGATCGACTTCTTCGCCTTTTTGGTTATAAACTGGTAAGTCTATCATCCTTGCTTAACCTTTTACTCTTTTTGTTAATGCCGACTACCGGTTTGGTCTTGGACTTTCGGGTCCTCAGGTAGCCGCCTACTGTTTTGTCTTTGATGTTTGGATCATCAGGTAGCCGTTGCGTGTCCCGGCAACTGACCCTTTCACCATTATCAGGTTATTTTCTTCGTCGATTTCGACGATACGATGGTTACGGGTGGTTTTACGGGTACAGCCCATATGGCCTGCCATCTTTTTCCCTTTACGGATTCCGCGGCCTGTTCCGGCACTACCGGAGTTTGACCCAATTCCGCCTGGGTGGCGATGTTTGCGTTCTGTACCGTGTGAGGCGGGCATTCCTTTGAAGCCGTGTCGTTTCATCACGCCGGCAAACCCTTTTCCTTTGGTTGTTCCGATTACGTCAACGTAATTGACGCCCTCGAAAATCTTGACGGTCAGTTCGGCGCCTGGTTCTTGTTCGGGTTGTCCGTCTGTTCTTACTTCTCGGACGAACCGTTTAACGGTCGCATTTGCTTTTTTGGCATGGCCGATCTGCGGTTTTTTGCGACGCGATTTTTTAGTGTCGTCGAAGCCTAACTGCACTGCCGTATAGCCGTCGATCTCCTCGCTTTTGACCTGTGTAATTGTACAGGGTCCGGCCTGAATCACGGTTACCGGCTCGATAACGCCTTTGTCGTTATATAGCCGGGTCATTCCTATTTTTTTACCTAAAAGCATTACTGTCATTTTTTGCTCGTTTTTTTTACTCAATTATATATAGCTAATAAAAAAACGTGCTTTTGGGAATTCAGCACGTTTTATCATTTATCATTTATACGCGTATCTTCACAAACACACCCGCCGGGACAACCAATCGATTCAGGGCTTCGACTGTACGCGGGTTAGCTTCGTAAATATCGATCAGTCGTTTATGCGTTCGTATCTCGAACTGCTCGCGCGATTTCTTATCGATATGCGGCGACCGCAGCACTGTATAGCGTTCCATTCGCGTTGGCAGCGGGATTGGGCCGCTTACACGGGCGTTAGTGCGTTTGGCCTGCTCGACTATTTCCTTCGCCGAGGCGTCTAAGGCGCCGTGATCGTAGGCTTCCATGCGTATGCGTATTCTTTCTGCTTCCACTTAAGACAACTCCCACCAAAAAACCGGCTTACGGAACTAACAAAACTGCTGTAACAGCTTTATTTACTTGTAGTTCCGATGATCTCGGCCCTATTGGCAATAAAATATACAGACTGGACAGAGTAGCAACTATATCTCTATAGTCAATATAAAAAACAATAAAAATAATATTTTATTGTTTTTACCACTGTCCGCTTCTCTGTTCCATAAGTTGTTTATCAAAAACCACTTATAATGTCCTACAAAATAGCTTTGATAATCAACCCGCGATGCTGTTATGGAAAATCAGCCCCTCATCCGTGAGGTAACTTTAGATGAGAAAACAACTTACACTAACGCGACCCATCCTTGCGCCGCTCGCTTACGTTGATTCAGGGGATTCTAACAGAAATGTAGTATCTGTCAATAGATTGTTTGAAAAATTATCAAAAAAATACCCAAATAACACATAACTCAAACAAGACGAAAAACAGCAAAAAACGCCATAACCTCTTGTTAGATAAAAAGTTATGGTGGTTTTTGGCATCGTTATTTTTTAACCAAAATCAACACTTTTCGAGGTTTTTCGGGTGTTTTTTAGTGTTTTTTCATATAAATCGAGGCTTTTTTTTTCGCCAAAACAGCCCTATTTTTCAATGTGTATGAGTGGCTCAATGCCATATAAACGGCCGATCCGAGCGTCGGCAGCAGGCAGAATATCGCGCGGCAGGACCACTGTCGGATTGTCATTTTCGAATTGGATGACGTCGAATTTGCCTTCTGGGTTAAGCTTCTTCGCGTCAAGTATGTCCTGTATCGAAGTGATGGTTTTGCCGTTATATTTTTCGACCACGAGTTGTTTCAGGTTCTGGTAACCCAGATTAATTTCGGCAGGGAGTACCCGCGAAAGGACTACTATGTCACGGCGATTTTCGTCAGGCTTAAACGCCAACTCACGATAATAATGGTACAAATGCGGATCGACCCGGCCGGACCAACCCTTGCCAAAGGCACTGAGAAACTTGCGAGTAAGCTTCTGGAAAACAAAACCACCCACCACAATATATTCACCCTGCTTATTATATTCGTGATACGGAATGAGCATGTCATCAACAGAGAAGTTCCGTAGCTCAACAGAAAGGTGCTGCTTCTTCCCATCCCGCCAGATTCCAAAATCCAACGTTCTCCCGACAGAGCCGGAAGTTATCAGGTGCTCGTAAGAAATGTCCTTGTACCGCTTATGCTGATATCGGCCGTGAGCGTCAATCGAATGGCCGTCGATAGTCAGAAGAACATCGTTTTTCTTCAACTCTTCGCAGCCGGTACCCAAAGTATAGACGTTACTTACATACACACCGTTTCGCATCGTTTCGGGCATCTTCAGCCAACCTCTCAACGCCGGATCAAGCAGCAGCTCAGTAACAAAACCCACCGCGGGAAAGCCACGATATTCGACGTTCCGCGCATCAGAAAGAAACTGATTGATCACCTCGGCAGGGATAAGGCCCACCTCCTTAATGCTCTTGTCATACCAACAACCCAAACCAACGGCCTTTCCGGCCTGAAAAAATAAATGGGCCAAACCCGCCCGCTGTGAGACATTGCCGATGACGAAATTGATAGAGCTTGCGTGAGAAAGCGATGAACGATATAACTCGACCCGGTCAATGTAACCCCGGCCGCTCTGGACACGACTGTCCCTGCTGAACCAATAAAACTCCACCGATTCGCCCTTTTCGTATTGTTTGTCGAAAATAATCGGCAGTAACGGAGGTCCGGCCCGTGTCTGGTCAAGCTCCAGCAAACACAAGTTGCTTTCGTAATCAATTACCCTGACATTAGCAGGGATAAGCTCGTTTCGGCCAAAGCGACGGACAGTGATAAACGAGGCGTCAGCTACATTAAAAGCAGTTGTCAAAATCCGGTACGGACCCACCGCGCAACCGTAACCCACCCGCTTGCTCAAATCGGTGTGCCGCCAGGGATATAACGCCGAATAACTGTAAGTCGAGGTCTCAATATAAACCAGCGATTGCTTCAGGGCACTGGTCCGGTCAGCCTGCACGGCAGCAGCCGATTGAGACAAACAGCTTAGTGCCAATATTGTCAGTAATACGTTAATTCGAGATATTTTTGTTCGATACATATTTTTCTGCTTTCGTAAAAAGGATTAAACAGGCGAATGACGAATTATGAAATCAGAATAACGAATCAATGACGAAGTTTCAATGACGAAATAAATAAGTGGTGAGTGGTGAGAACCGATAAAAACACCTCTCTGAAATACAGAAAGGTGGCACCCAAAATATAAATTTCAGAGAGGGGATTCCCGACGCGGCTTTCGCGATCCGGCCATAATGGTATAGAAAAAAAGCACACCTGCGCATCGGTCGGGGTAAGAGGTGGTTTGCGCAGGTGTGCTTATTAGCATTATAGAATGTCTATTTAATGTTAATCGAGTTGTTCAATTAACTTGTCAAGCTCCTTATTGAGCATATCCATAAGCTCGAACCATTCTTTCTCGCTGATTTCCTTGATGAGTTCTTCTCTGTGCGTTTGCCATATTTCATCAAGAAAGACTATTATGTCTTTAAGCTGTTCTATCAGTTCCTTAATAGTCAATTCAGGTGGAGGCGAAGCAACTTTCTTGTCGGTTGAGACCGACCGTCC
>DAOVXR010000304.1 GCA_030636065.1 Sedimentisphaerales bacterium
GAATTTCCAGTGGTCTTGGGAGCGCAAACTGTCTTCGCTGAGCATTCTCCCTATGAAGGTCTGCTTGACAAGACAAGTATTTACAGTTATGCCCTGAGTCCTCTTGATGTAGCGATGCTTTACACGGATGTAACAGGTGGAAAAATTTGCCTTGAATATCCCGAATACGATTTCAATGAAGATTGTATAATCGACATCCTGGATTTCGCTATGTTTGCCACAGACTGGCTGGAATGTAATATCGTTCCGACCTGTATGCCGTAAGCGGAGTTGTCTTTTGATATCCGGCCCGGCGACTTTCTGTATTTCACAGAGGTGTCCCGGCCGCGGTAAAAGTTGAGTTTAGCTGAGGGCAAGGGGATCATATCTCCTTGCCCTCAGCATAAATAGGTTGTCATGCGTAGTCACCCGAAAAAGCAGGGTACCCCATGCTTGCCAAAATGGAAAACACACTTCTGAATTCTTGACAGTTCGACTCTTCTGCATCTTTTCCTTTGCCGTCTTCTGTTCAATTTATTCTTTTCTTTTTTGCATTCTGCATTTTATCTTCAGGCGTCTTGTCGTTCGATTCACGCTGAATTGACGCGGTATTCCATCACGCGATTGCGTCCTTTTTCTTTAGCGTTGTAGAGTGCTTTGTCCGCCATTTGCATCAGGTCGTTTATGGAAGCTGGTCGATTTTTTTTAAGGGTTGCGATTCCCATACTTAAGCGAGGTTCAATATGATTTGATATTGTAATAGTTGTGTTGTTTGTCATTTTGATATTTTTATCATTTATTTTTACAGAATTTTGCTTAACACTCTCGAAGAATTGTCGTACTTCTCGCGCAAAATGTAGTCTTATTCTTTCGGCTATCTTACCTGCTTTCGCCTCGTCGCATTTTGGCAGTAGTACCATGAACTCATCCCCGCCATAGCGGGCGCACGTATCACCTTGGCGGGTAAGGGCTTGTATCAATTCAGCCACGAATATTATTATCGCGTCTCCGGTTGCGTGGCCCCAATTATCATTAACCTGTTTGAAATTATCCACATCGATCATCACGCAGGCAAGGTCATTGTTGTTTCTTGCGACATCGTCAAATACCGTGCCGGAATATTCGTCAAGATGTCTGCGGTTGGCAAGGCCGGTTAAACTCTCGATATCAGTGTGCTTTTTCAGGCGACGGACAAGACGCATCAGAGTCGAAGTGCGGTATAACACCTTTCTTTCTATGACTTTATGAATATCCTCCAACTCCAGGCCCAAACGGTTACGGTCTGTGTATAACAGTTGGAATTCGTGGGCCAGATCACCAAACTCATCATTCCGGTTCCAATCAGCCAATTCAGAACATCGGCCGTAACGAACAGCCCTGATCACACTTAAAAGATTCTGTAAAGGCTTGAAATATATATAGTTAGCGTATAACCCTGTTGCAAATATGCCGGTTGCTCCAAGCACAGATATGATCGCCGCCATAAGCGATCCACCAAAAATCAGGGTGATTATCCCCCCAGCCGCTATCGAAAACAGCGCACATCCGATGAATAATCTTCTACTTAAACGCATACTCTCCACCAATTGGCAAGTCCCATAAGTTGTTGTTATAATTGCAGTTACACGATCCCCGCTGCAAGTATAACATTTAAAAGATCGATATGCTCAAACGGAAAAGAGATTACTTGTCCGGCCATTCGCCTGTGAAGACCTCCTCGGCGGGGCCTACCATATAAACGTTGTTATCTTCTTTGTGCCAAAGGAGTTGCAAATCGCCACCCGGCAAATGCGCCAGAATCTCACGGTCAGTCTTGCTGGCCAAAATGCCGGCCACGCAAACGGCCGCGGCGCCGGTACCACAAGCAAGAGTAATACCACTGCCACGCTCCCAGGTGCGAACGATAACTTCATTAGAATCAATGACTTGCACAAAATGTACATTAGTACGCGAAGGGAACATTTTGTGGTTTTCGACGGCCGATCCAAGACGTTCCAACTCAACAGAGCCGACATCATCACAATAAAATACAGCGTGAGGATTGCCCATCGAAACACAAGTCAATAAAAGATTGTAACCCTCTATAGATAAAGGGATTCCGACCGCCTGTTGGCCGACCACATTCACAGGAATATCACAGGGCAACAGAATCGGCGTCCCCATATTGACACAAACACGTTCGACCTTGCCGTAACTTATTGCCAAAGCAACAGTTAGAACGCCTGCCCTGGTTTCGATATTCAATTCGCATATATCATCAGCCTGCGGATAAAATCTGCCGAGAAGCTCCCGAAAAATGGTGTTGGTAAGAGGGCTGCCTTTACATAAGTCCTTTTCATAAGAGAACTTAGCCAAACAACGAATACCGTTGCCGCACATCTCGGCCTCACCGCCGTCAGCATTGAACATACGCATACGAACATCAGCCCGCTGAGAAGGCATTATCAGAATCAGGCCGTCCGAACCAATGCCGAAATGCCGATCACTGACGGCAACAGCTAACTTTTCAGGCTCTAACACCTTTTCAGAAAAGCAGTTAACGTAAACATAGTCGTTGCCGATACCGTGCATCTTGGTAAAACGCATAATCACACCTCACATAAAAATCTCATACACCAGCTTACATCCAAACGGATATTAGACGAGATAAAAGGACAATTTACAAGTGGCTGTTTTTCGCGGCAGGAAATTGACGTAAGTCCTTAATATACGTAAAAGACGGGATTTTCACTTTTAGTCACTTTTTGCTGTTTTTAGTCCAAAATGGTCAAAAACCGTTTATTTTTTGCACTTTACCAACCGACGACAAAAATTATTTAATCAAAATGACAGGTTTTCGCGTGTTTTCGGCAAAAGTTGATAAAAGTGAATGGGTTTTGAGTAAAAGTAAAATCGCCTAAATCTTAAGACAGGCAAGAGAGGAAGTGGTGAGTTGTGAGTGGCGAGTTGTGAGAAAAAGAGAAGAAAAGAA
>DAOVXR010000146.1 GCA_030636065.1 Sedimentisphaerales bacterium
CGGTTGGAAGAAAATTTATACGAATTGTGAACCCCTCACTAAAGTGAGGGGCTAATGAGAAACAGAATGAGACAATAACGAATAGTAGAAAGCCGCCATCGCCTGTCCGAAGACAGACGCTGTCACCCGGCCGAATAAAGAAAGAAATGAACGTCCAATCCGCCTGCGGCGGATCGAATCAAAGAAATGTTGAATACAGAAAAACGCGTGGGACAAAGCCCCACCCTACAAGTAGGCAACATGGGCTGAAGGACATACTACGTGGCTATCAGAGGATTTGATCGGGGGCGGTCCAAAACAAATTTTCGGATTTGTTCGAGCACTTCTTTCCGCCTAATAGGTTTGGAGAAGAATTCGTCCATCCCAGCCTCAAGGCACTGATCCTTATCACTCTGAAACGCGTTGGCTGTCATCGCGACAATAGGCAGTTCCCTGAAACCGGCCTTCCTTATTGCCGTCGCGGCCTCGAGGCCGTCCATAATCGGCATTTGCACATCCATAAATACCAGATCATAATCGCAGGTCTTTACCTTCTTCACGGCCTGGCGTCCATTTTCGGCTATGTCCACGGTATGGCCAGCTTTGGTCAATATCGCCATCGCCAGTTTTTGATTAACTCTGTCGTCTTCCGCCAACAAGATATGCGCGGAATACTCCATTTTTTCATTGACAAGTTTCGCGGTAACAATATCAGGTGTTTCCGGTTCGCCGGTCGCCTCGGCCAAAGATACATTGAAAAAGAAGGTGCTACCTTTGCCAGGCTCGCTTTCCAGCGAGATACGGCCCTGCATATTTTCAACAATACTTTTGGAAATAGACAGGCCCAAACCTGTGCCGCCATATTTACGCGTGGTCGAACCGTCCACCTGCTGAAACGCGGCAAAAATCAGGTCATGTTTGTCCTTCGGAATTCCAATACCCGTGTCCCGGACGGCAAAACCTATTGTCAGCTTATCCGACTGCTGCCCCACCATTTTTACACTTAATTCGATCTCCCCCGACTTTGTAAATTTGGCAGCGTTGCCCATAAGATTGATCAACACCTGACGCAGACGACCGGGATCACCTTTGAGCATGGCCGGTACATCATCGTCGATGCGATAAAGTAATTCCACGTCCCCGCCTGTTAGTTTTGGCTTGATTATTTCACAAACATCACGGACAAGCACTTCAATGTCGAAATTAATCTCATCCAGCAATAATTTACCGGCCTCAATTTTAGAGAAGTCCAGAACGTCATTGATAATGGACAGCAGGGCACTGGCGCTACGGTTTATGGTCTGAACACAATCCAACTGCTCCTCATTCAGCCGGGTATCCTGCAATATGTCCCCAAAACCGACAATCGCGTTCATAGGTGTTCTGATCTCATGGCTCATATTGGTCAGGAATTCACTTTTGACCTGATTGGCGATAATCGCTTCCTCGGCCAGGAGGTTGGCTTGTTCGATAGATTCCTCCAGCTCCTGGTTGACTATTTCGAGTTTGTCCTTTGCTTCTTCCGCCTGCCGCTTTGCCAGCTTCATCTCGTCTTCAGCTTGTTTGCGGGCAGTAACATCCTGCATAAAACCGACAAAATAATCAATCTCACCTGATTCGTCGTAATGGGCGTGAACAGTTGCCTCACACCAGATAGGAGTTCCGTCCTTCTTTTTCAGGTGTAATTCCTCGTTGACAAGTTTTCCATCAGCAATAAGTTTATCGGAAAATTTCTTACGGTCGCCGGGATTTACATAAAAATCAGATACTTTAGTCTGGTAATATTCTTCGATCAAATCAAAGCCAAATATTCGTATCATCGCCGGATTTGCCACGAGATTACGCCCATCAGGGCCGGGAGTGTTTCGGTAAAGCCCCACCGGAAGGTTTTCGACCAAGCTGCGATAACGTTTTTCACTTTGTCGCAATCGCTCCTCTGTCTGTTTGCGTTCGGCAATTTCGTGTTTGAGCTTTTTCTGGGCAGCGACCATTCTTCGGTTTAACACGAGGATATTGGCGATAGCGACCGCCATGACAAAACCGATAATAATAATCCCCACAAGCCAGGGCCAATATTGTTTGATAACGCCGCTGAGCGTAACCTTTCCATAATCCTTAAAGGTACCGACCCTCAGTTCTTTGAGACAGTCGCGGACGGATTGATAGTTATGTGGGATGGTCCAGCCGACGCAGTGTGCGGCGTTCGCGGCGGGGCTGTCGGAAGACATATTGAGCAGGGCAAGAGCGACTTTTTCGGCCAGGTTGTCAGGGACATGTTTAAGCTCGGCAAATGGCCATTCGGGGTACAGACGGGTACTGTGAATGAAATTATAATCTTCAAAGGTGTTACCGCAATAAAGCCCACCCTTGTATTCGCTATGATCACCTTCATGCTTGTGGATAACGTGGAAATCGCTGAAGTCGATCTTTCCCTCGGCGGCCATGCGTTCGAGTGTATCGGTTCTGACGGTGCCTGCGTCGGCCCGTCCGTCCCGAACGGCATAGACGACCGCGTCATGTGTACCGCCAAAAGACAGATCGGCAAAATCCCTGTAAGGGTCGATGCCTTTGGATTTAAGCTCGCGCCAGGCCGCCCTCCAGCCGCCTAATGACTGTTCGCTAACAGCCATAAAGGTTTTACCCCTGAGGTCATCCAATTTGGTGATGTCGTCTCGGTCGGCAGTGGTGAAGATTACGCCGCCAAAAACCGTAACAGGCTTGCCTGACCTGAGATTTTTGAGGGTAGCGACTTTGCGGACGTCATAGAGGATTTCCATTTCCACATAGATTGATGGATTGGTCAGAAGGAAGTCGATTCGGCCATCTTTGACGGCAGGGGCAACCTGCTCAAAAGCAAGCGGCACAATAGTAAAAGAAGAGCCGGGGATTTGACGCGAGAGGTATTCGGCGGTGGACTGCCATTTCTCAAGGCAACGATCAGGGCCTCGCTTGGCAAGGACGCCGATTTTGTAAAGTTTATCCGGTTTATCCGAATGATCGGCCTGGTCGGTCGCGGAAATACAGTCAGGGATTACAAAAACTGTAATCAGTAAACTGATAAGTATGGATTTTACCGAACGCATAATACACCGGTTGCCAGTTATTCTTGCATAATAAGATTAACGCCAACCACAACCCCTTATAGAAGAAGTCGGCAACCAAAAGCAATCGGGTGATATGAATTTATAGAAATAGATAGATTTAATTGGGCATTGTCCCCAATTGCTTATGTGTAAAAAGGTTATGTGTCTCTGTTTTCGGTTTTCAGAAGTGAGTTCCGCTCGGCTGCGACGGGCGGGGCCGATAATCGAGAACGGAAAAAGAGTTGTGAGTGGTGAGAAAGAGGGAAGAGAGGAATTTTAGATTTAATGATCTAATGATTTTATGATTTCAGAATCGAACATCAAACGTTCAACATTCAATGACGAATAAATAAAGGCCACGGATTATTCGCCGATGATCTTTACCAGTACCCGCTTGCGGCGCTTACCGTCGAACTCACCATAGAATATCCGCTCCCATGTGCCGAAATCAAGCCGACCCTCAGTAACCGCCACCACCACCTCACGCCCCATAATCGTTCGTTTCAAATGAGCGTCAGCGTTGTCCTCATAACCATTATGGCGATATTGAGAATATGGTTTTTCCGGCGCAAGCTTCTCCAGCCAATCCTCGAAATCCTGGTGCAGCCCCGACTCATCATCATTAATAAACACACCGGCAGTTATGTGCATCGCGTTGACCAAACATAACCCTTCCATAATGCCACTTTCCGCGAGACATTCCTCCACCTGCGAGGTGATATTTATCAACTCCCGCCTTCTCTTCACGTCAAACCATAATTCTTTACGATAACTTTTCATACGGCCTCCAGTATTGGGTGTATGGGTATATGGATATATGGGTTATTTCACGACTCGCCACTAATGACGCTTCCAGCGACAACTCATAATCAATGTGTTTTGTTCGCCTCGGTCCATTCGTTTTGCAGGTTGTATTCCCCGATGAACTTCCGGAGAATATCATGATCGATAAGGCCAGATGAGATTTCCAGCATATTCCGGACGTCGGTAAGATGCTTCGAGGATTTCCCCTCCTGATAATATTGCAATTTTCGAATGATCACATATTCCGGCGGAGCCAACCAGAGAATATCACCCCGGAGGGACACTTTTTTTCGGTTTGCCATGCCCCATTGATGTAAAAACTCATTCCCGACCGGATAGATGTCAGCCTTAAACCCTGTTTCATGGTGGATCACGTTAAAATGGCCCCTGCTTTCGCGGGCGTTTTCCAAACGAATCACTTCCTCAGGCGGACAATAAAACTGATCCGATGGGAATTGAACTATAAATTCTGTAAGCCGATTGTATTCAAGCCTGACAACCATATCGACATCGTGAGTCATACGAGGTTGACCATAAATAATACACGCCACCGAACCAGTTACCATATAGGGAATTTCCGCCTGATTCAGCCGTGAGGTAAAGATTGAAAAAATATTAAGTTCGGGCATACATAAAAGCCTTTTTAACTTCTTCCTGTACCTTCTTTTCGCTCCAATCGGGATGAGCAGCATGTAAGCCGGCTGCTTTCAGTTCCCGCGCCGAATAATAAAGCTGCGTCGCTATTTCCAACTTTTTCTCGGCTGACATCTTAGTGAATATCTGCGCCTGTGTCTTGTCCATCGTTTTTACCTTGTATGAGACTAATTACGTTTAAGGCAGGCTCGAATCAGGGCGCCATAAACGGCCTTGCGATGAACAGCGTTCTTCATCGCCTCCGGGTGCCACTGCACAAACAAACCAAATCCACCATCCACCCGCTCCAAAGCCTCCACCACTCCGTCAGGGCTGTGAGCCACTACCCTGAGGTTTCGGCCTATCTCCCTGACCGCCTGATGATGGCTGGAAAAGACCATCGCCTCATCAGAGCCGAGGATTTTCCGCAATTTACTGCCCGGCTCGATCCGTACCAAATGCAATTCGGCTTTGCAACGATGGTTCACCTTCTTTCCCACCTGAGAAGGGATGTCCTGTATCATCGACCCGCCCGACGCCACATTCGCGAATTGCATGCCGAGGCAGACGCCCAGCACAGGCTTGCCGGTAGCGAGCCATAAAGGAATCAACTCACTCTCAAAATCATAACGCTGCCGAGTCATCACCCTGACAGTTTTGTGCGACTCC
>DAOVXR010000083.1 GCA_030636065.1 Sedimentisphaerales bacterium
ACAGGGGCAATCGGTGCAACTGGCCCGGGCCACAAACAATGTCAACCTGTCGATATGTTTCAAGCATATCCCGACCAAGCCGTTGGGCCATACAGCCGATCACCGATAGAATCAGCTTGGGATCGTCCTGATGGCGACGGCGAAGTTGGCCTATTTTGCTGATGACCTTGTCCTCAGCGTGCTGACGCACAGAACAAGTATTAAAGATGATGACGCCGGCCCGGTCGGAATCACTGGTGAATTGATACCCCAATTGCTCAAGCTGACCTCTGACAAGCTCCGAATCAAGCTTGTTCATCTGGCAGCCCATAGTTTCGATATAACATTCAGGCTTCATATATATAAGTAATGAGGGCGGTGGGACTCGAACCCACGACCCACGGCTTAAAAGGCCGTTGCTCTACCAACTGAGCTACACCCCCAATTACTTTATAATGACGTCAATAAAACAGCATGGGCTAAAGCCCATCCTACGTAACTACGTAACTTTCATTCACATCGATAGTTTATAGCTCCACTGAGCCAATATGTCAAGTGGTAACTTTTTCAGATTGCTTTCTTTTGCCCTTTCAGGGCTAATGAAGATAAGACGGCGCGGGCTGAAAGCCCATCCTACATAACTAAATAACCATCGCCTGATGAGTACATCAGACGCTGCCACCCGTTGAGCCATCCACCAGGTCGTCAATTCGGAAGGATTGTCGTTGACATGGCAAAAAAGTACATTATAATAAGAAATTCGACGCCTGATTGGCTTGTGCAATCCGGGGCGTTTGTAGTGAAAATCGCGCGGCGAAGCTGCTGAAACTGACGTAAATCCTTACTACATAAGGATTAAGCTGTTTTTTGCAGGATAGCCTGAAACTCCTGTACCGACTGGCGATTTTATGTAAAAAAGTTTTTAATGTTAATTCAGCCTGGATTATGGTACTTTTGAGAAATAAATTTCGCAAGGGAAGGCCCCTGCGAGTTTGGAGGAAGTATAAAGATGGATTTGGAAGGTAACCGTGTCAGCGCTTAGTCCTAATGGTTTGGGACTTTTGAGCGAAGGCCGCTTAGACCAGCGGCGCGGCGCCCCACAGGGCAGCCCGAAGGCCATGCTCGAGAATTGGGCAAAAGGCCCCGGTACAGGGTTCGGTTAGAATATTTTAACCGCCCCGTGCAGGGCAAAAGCAATTCCGAGCAAAATGGCTCTCTGGCTGGCCGATAAAGTTGCTCGGAGTAACATCGAAGTGGGTTACCTCGAGAGGTCCCGCTTTTTTTTATTTTACACGTAAGGCAGAACAGCAATGAATCCTGAGTTACTCAGAAATGTTGACAATATAGCCCGCGAAAAAAATATCGATCGCGAAAGCATTCTGTGCGATCTGGAGGCGGCAATGGAGTCCGCAACGCGAAAGCACTTCGGGCCGGACAAAGAGGTAGAGGTTCGTATCGACCGTGAAAGCGGAGAAGTGCTGGCAATGCTGGACGGTGAACAAATCGATATCAAAAAACTGGGACGAATACCAGCGCAAACAGCCAAACAAGTTATGATCCAAAAACTCCGGGAGGACGAACGAGGCAGCATATTCGCCGAGTATCAGGAACGAGTCGGCGAAATAGTGGCTGGGACAATCGGCAGGCACGAAGGAGGAACAACAATAGTCAACCTGGGCCGCGCCGAGGCTATACTGCCACGTAGCGAACAGATTCCCGGCGAAACACTCCATCCCGGCGAACGACTCCGGGCAATGATCTACGAAGTCAAAGAAGTACCGAACCATATAAAAATCATCCTGTCCCGCAGCCATCCGGATTTTGTTCGCCGACTGTTCGAACAGGAAGTACCGGAAGTAGCCGATAAAGTTATAGAAATTAAGGCCCTGGCGCGAGAAGCAGGCTATCGCAGTAAAGTGGCGGTAACCAGCACAGACAGTAAAGTCGATGCGGTCGGAGCGTGCGTGGGCGTACGCGGCAGCCGAATTAAAAATATCGTCGATGAACTCGGCGGCGAAAAAATAGACATCGTCCGCTGGAACGAATCATCGCAAGTATTCATCGGCAACGCCCTGCGTCCCTCAGAAATACGCGAGATCGCTCTGTGCTTCGAACTTAACAGGGCAACCGTGGCAGTAAGCGAAGACCAACTATCGCTGGCTATCGGCAAACGCGGCCAAAATGTGCGGCTGGCAGCACGATTGACTAACTGGGACATCGACATCCTGACGCCAACCGAACACACCAAGGGAATCGAAATACTAATCAAAACATTGCGAAGCGTGGAAAGCGTTGACGATACCCTTATCGACAAGGTTATGGCGCTGGGAATAATATCAGTGCTGGACCTCGAAGAAATAGGAGCCGAACCACTGGTTCAGGCATTAGAAATAGAAGAAGAATTAGCTGTCAATATGGTCAAGGCGGCAGGCAATGAAGCACGCCGCCTGGCGGAAAGCAAAAAGGCAAGTACGGCCGCCCAGAAAGTATTGGCCAAAGAAGCTGAAAACAAGAAATCAGAGGAGCCGGCAGAGATTATGTCCGACAAAAAAGAGTCCGGACTGTCATCCCTGTTGTCCTCCGAACCAATAAACGTCGAAGCGTCCCCGGAAGAGTCTTCCGATTCGTTGCCTACACCGGATCAAACAGAATCGGAAGAGGAAACACCAGTAACGTCCGACGATAAAGATACGAGTACAAAAATCGATTAGTTTTCGCAACAGGAAATAATAATTTAAGTAACCGTTCACGCTTTTTATCCGCCTGTGGCGGACTTTATTTCGCCCTTTCAGGGCTTAAAAAGTTTGTTTGCCTTGTTACCCAGGGCGTTGCCCTGGGTTGATCTATTTTGCCCTTTCAGGGCCGATAAAGAGAATCCGCCTACGGCGGACCGATCCCCGCCTCCGCGGGGACAAGCTTTACATCGGGGGCTGATAAGAACCCCTGCTTGACAGCAGGGGCTATTAAAAAGTTCCGCTAAAGGCGGTTAATTTAGTCTGGAGTTCATTGAGTGGCCAAACGAATTTTTCAACTGGCAAAAGAATTGCAAGTCAAAAGCACTGCGGTCGTGGAAAAATGTCATGCCGAAGGTATCGACATCAAGAACCATATGAGTACCCTTTCGGCCGGGCTGGAAGCGACCATCCGAGAATGGTTCACGAGCGGCGACAATGCCACGACAATCGAAACGACGGCACCGGTTGACCTTGAAAAGGTCAAGAGCAAAAAGCCCCGGTCCCGAAAGAAAAAAGTAAAAGCCGAAGATAAACCGGAATCAGCTACAGCAGTCGGCGTGGCGGTGATAGAGGCACCCCCGGAAACCGAGAGCCAGGAAGAAACCGCAGCCACAATCGAGGCCCAAGTAGTTACCGCAGCCAAAACGGCCAAAAAAACATCCAAGCCCAAACGCAAAAGCCCCAAAGAAATTAAGGTGGGAGCGGAAGACACCGAAGTCGAAGCGGCAACATCCGAAGAAAAACCAAAGAAGAAAACAGCAACGAAGAAAAAAACAGACAAGAAACAAACCGGAGAAGAATCCGCCGAAGCGTCTCCAGACGAACCGGAACGCAAAGGCCCCCTTATTATAGATACGATCATCCCAACTAAACAGGCAGAGCCTCAAGCGCCTGCACCTGTTCCCTTTGTGCCTGCTCCCGCTGTCCTTAAAGGCCCCAAGGTGCTGCGGACCGTTCCGGTTGAAATTATGCCCGCACGACCTGTCCCGCGCAAACCGCGGAAAGTCGCAGCCGTCGCGGAAACAGATACATCCACAAATGGACCTCGAGGCGGAAGCACTACCGCAGGCGGGCGGCGACGACGCAAACAACGCGGTGCTGAGCCGGAAACCGGTGATACCAAGCGGGCTAAACCGAAAACACAGCGGCGACGAGCAGGCCGCAAGTATGAATCCGAATATGTCGCCCCCCACGAACGGGGAAACCAGGACCTGCTGGAAAGACAACAACGGCTGGCCAAGGCATCGGGCACTATGCTGCATCGTCGGGAACGGCAACTGGCCCAAAAAGAAACAGCCGCCGGCACATCAGGCGTACTCGAACCACTCCGAATCGAAAAAGCCGTTGTGAAAGAACCAATTACGGTCAAAGAACTCAGTGCCGCTATCGGTGTCCGAACCACTGAAATTATCGGTAAGCTGATGGGAATGGGAGTAATGGCGACCATTAACGATGCACTGGAAGCCGAGGCAGCAATGACCGTGGCAATGGATTTCGGTGTGGATTTGACAGTCGAAGAGGTAACCCTGCTTTGGGATAAACTCCAAACAGACTTCGATCAAGAAACTACGCAGCTTGAGCAGGTTTCCAGGCCTCCGATCGTGGCCTTTCTCGGTCATGTGGATCATGGCAAGACCTCACTGTTAGATCGTATCCGCAAGGCAAGTGTAACCAGCGGTGAGGCAGGCGGAATTACACAACATATAGGCTCGTATCTCTACAACGACGGCAAACGACAAATAACGTTTTTGGATACGCCGGGGCATAAAGCCTTTACCGAAATGCGTGCCCGTGGCGCCGACATTACAGATGTGGTAGTGCTGGTGGTGGCAGCCGACGACGGCGTTATGCCTCAAACCGAAGAAGCCATCAATCACGCGAAAGCAGCCGGGGTGTCTATCGTGGTGGCCCTGAACAAGATAGACCTTCCAAATATGGACGTAAATCGTGTTCTGGGTCAGCTATCAGAACATGAACTGGTCCCCGCTGAATGGGGAGGCGATACGGAAGTCGTGCGAACCAGCGCCGCCAGCGGTGAAGGTATCGAAGACCTTCTCGATCACCTGGAATACATAGCGGAACTGAAACATTTAACCGCCGCTACAGACGGCCCAGCCACCGGTTGGGTAGTAGAAGCGGAAATGACCATCCAACAGGGAGCCGTGGCCACCTTACTGGTCAAAGACGGTACCCTCAAAACCGGCGACGTTATAGTAAGCGGCTCCTCTTACGGCCGAGTCCGCACAATTACAGACACCACCGGGGCAACACTAACAGAAGCAAGCCCATCAACACCAGTTGAGATTACAGGCCTGAGCGAAGTTCCAATAGCCGGGGACCGATTTTTTGTTCCGGGCAACATATCCCAGGCAGCCGAGATCGCAGAAGAACAACGAAACCGACGCCGAGAAAAAGCCCTTCTGCACCGTCGTCAGATTACACTGGATAATCTTTTCAGCGAGATTGCCGCCGGTGAACTGAAAGAATTGAATGTTATCGTTCGCGCCGACGTTCAAGGGTCAGTAGATGTTCTACGCAATACGATTATGGAGATGAACACATCCGAGGTGGCCGTTCGGATTCTGCACGCGGCGGTAGGAGGCATCACCGAAAGCGACGTCCTGCTGGCCCAAGCATCCAATGCCATCATCATCGGCTTCCAGGTAGTCGCCGACGAACATGCCCGCAATCTGGCCGAGAAGGAAGGCGTGGAAATTCGCCTGTATCGCGTCATCTACCAGATCAGCGAAGACATGAAAAAAGCACTGGAAGGAATGCTCAAGCCCCGGATCGAAGAGAAACCGCTTGGCCGTGCCGAAGTGCGACAGGTATTTCGTGTTTCGCGAGTCGGCGCGATTGCCGGCTGTCTGGTAACAGAAGGCAAAATTCAGCGGTCCGCCCGCTTACGAATAATCCGGGATAGTGTAGTGATTCGTGATAATAATCCAATCGAGTCGCTACGCCGAGTCAAAGACGATGTCAGCGAAGTCCGTAACGGCCTGGAATGTGGGATTAAACTGGAAAAATTCGACGATCTGAAAAACGGCGATGTGCTCGAAGCCTACGAACTGATTGAGATCAGCCGTACACTTGATTCGGTGGAATAATTTGGATGAGTTGTGAGTTGTGAGAAAGAGAAAAGAAGAATTCAGAATTCAGAATTCAGAAGACAGAAGAGAAGAAGAGTTGCGGGTTCGCCTCGGCGAATCTGCCTACGGCACGGTGGTGAGTTATGTCTCGAAGGTTGGAGAAAGTCAGCCGAACAATCAGGGATACCGTCAGTAAGGTAATCCAGAACCAGCTATCCGATCCTCGCATTCGAGGACTGGTCAGTGTAACACGGGTAAAAGTAGCAGCCGACTTTAGTACAGCCCAGATATATCTGAGTATCATCGGTACTGATCCAAAGCAACAAGAACTCAGTGTACAGGCAATTCAACATGCCGCCGGTTTTATTCAGTCACACCTGGCAAATGTCCTGACTACCCGATCCTGCCCCACCCTGAGTTTCACACTCGACGATTCACTGAAAAAAGGTTCTGAAGTTTTAAATATAATCAACCGGTTAGCCGCAGAGTTTCGTCCTCTTGCCCCACAGGAAGAAGAAAAACCGCTGACCGAATAACTCGGAGTCTTGTTATGAAAGACAGTATCGAATATGCACCTCGTCTGAAAAAATTGTGTAACCGCCTGAAACGCGAAACAACCACCAAACAAAACACAGACCTGATCGATCCCTGTACCGCAATAGTACTGGCCTGTCTGTCGGAAATTACCACAGAAAACAAAGCCCGACTCGGACTCAGTCGGCTACGGCATACCTTTGTTGACCTTAACGAATTGCGTGTCAGCCATTTCGAAGAGGTGGCGGATATTCTGGGCAAAGGGTTTCCCCAGCGAAAAGAAATCGCCCAACAGATTATCAGGTTACTCAAAGATGTTTATAATACGCACAACAGCCTGAACCTGGATGACCTGCGAGAAGGCAGTAAACGACAGGCCAAGGCATTTGTCGAATCGCTGGAAGGCGCCAATTCCTATATAGTGGCCCGTGTGTTACTGTTGAGCATCGGCGCCCACGCCATTCCGGTACATCAACAAATGCTGCAAATGCTATGCAAGGAAAATGTCATACCCGCCAATGCTAACGAGGCGGATGTACAGGGTTTTCTGGAACGGCAGATTCCCGCCGACCAGAATCGAAAAATCTACGCCCTTCTGCGGCGTCAAGCCGATAGTCTCCGCATCAAACGCACCGGCGAAACAAAAAGCACAGCCAAATCAACCAAAAAGGCTACAAAAACAACAAAGAAAAAGAAAAAAACCGGTAAGTGAAAACTTACACGGAAAGTACACCAACCGGGTGAGAAAAAAGAAAGTTGTGAGTTGTGGGTGGTGAGTGGTGAGAAAAAGAAGAGAAGAGAAGAATATTTTAGCCACGAATGAACGCGAATTGACACGAATAAAGAAAGAAAAAAGAATACAGAAATTTAACCACGGATTGCGCCGATTTCACAGATTAAGAAAAGACAAAAGAGTGAGTTGTGGGTGG
>DAOVXR010000212.1 GCA_030636065.1 Sedimentisphaerales bacterium
AATCTTAATTTCTCTGTGTCCTCGGTGCTCTCTGTGGCAAATTTTTCTTCTTCTTTCCTTCTGAATTCTGGATTCTGGATTCTCTTTTCTTTTCCGTGTTCTATCTCTTCCGGCGCGCGCATTTACAATGGTAGGCCCATTTTTTCGGCCAAAATTTCGTTCAATTTTCGTTCGATTTTGGCCGTTTTGTGTTGATAACCGTTCAGAACTAAAAGAAATCGTTAAAAAAAAGGTTGCAAAACTGCAATACCATCGTAAATGCGCGCGCTAAATGTTAAAATAGGTTGCGATTCAGTCGTCAATAAGTTTCCCTTGTATGGTTAAGTTTTCCTCCTGCCAGCAGAATTTTTCGTTCGCGTTCGCTCAAATTCAGTTGGCATTGGAACTCGAAATCAGAGGTAATATTTTTGACGGTAATGGTGTCCGCCGCCGTTAGTGATGAGCGAAAATCAGCTACTTCTAATTGATCGCCCTGCTTGATGCGGTCATAATCGGCTGAATTTGCGAACGTGGCGGGCGCAATCGCGAAATTAACGAGGTTAGCCCGGTGAATCCGCTCGATAGTCTTGGCGATAACCAGCTTAATACCGAGATACATCGGGCACAGAGCCGCGTGTTCTCTGCTGGAGCCTTGTCCGTAGCTGTCGCCGGCGATGATAATACCGTGTTTGTCGGCCTTTTTCAGGGTTAGTGCCCGCTCGGCGAAAGTGGGTCTGCCGTCTTCATTAAAGCAGTTAAAGACGTATTTTGCGTATTCCGGCACATTGGAACGAAGTTTCAGGAACGACCCCGCAGGCATAATATGATCGGTCGTAACCTTATCCCCACAAAGCAGTAACACTTCCCCGCGAAGCTGCTCCGGCGGTAGTTCAGCGGCGGGTGGGGCGACAATAGACGCTGATCGGATAATCTCGACTTTATCGACCCGATCGGGTTTTGCAGGCGTCTCGATCATACCATCGTCAATAGGTAGTTTTTCAAGCTCGTCGATTTTCGGGCATTCCACACTTAGTAAATCCGGCAGGCGACGAGGGTCGGTCAGTTTTCCGGTAAGTGCAGCAGCAGCAGCGGTTTCCGGGCCGACAAGATAAACCTGGTCGTCCTTATTGCCGCTGCGTCCCTTGAAATTACGGTTGAAAGTACGAACACTCACCTTGCCTTCGCCGGGTGTTTGGCCCTGTCCGATACAGGGGCCGCAGGCGCTTTCCAGGATACGCGCTCCGGCAGTTATCATATCGCTGAGCGCACCGTTTTGGGCCAGGATATTCAGCACCTGCCGGGAACCGGGTGCGATACCAAGTTCAACTTGTGGATGGACGGTTCGGCCCTTAAGAATGGCAGCGACGGTCATAAGGTCGCGATAACTGCTGTTAGTACAGCTTCCAATCAATACCTGATGAACGTCAATATCATTTAACTCAGCAATTGATTTGATATTATCAGGCGATGACGGAGCCGCCGTCAGCGGCTCTATTGCCGAGAGGTCGATGTCTATCCGACGATCATATTCGGCATCCGGATCGGCACAAAGTTTCTGAAAAACTTCCGAGCGATTCTGGGCCGACAAAAACGCGGCAGTCTGTTCGTCAGCGGGAAAAATACTCGTCGTTACTCCCAACTCGGCTCCCATATTAGTTATAGTCGCCCGCTGTGGCACAGTCAAAGACGCCACGCCGGGGCCGTGATATTCCGCTACGCAACCAACGTTTCCGTGCGTTGACAAAATACTGAGTATTTTAAGAATGACGTCCTTGGCGCAAACCCATTCCGATAAAGTGCCAGCCAGGTTTATTCCTACAACTTTAGGCGTAGTCAGATAAAACGTGCCGCCCGCCATAGCCACCGCCACATCCAAACCACCAGCTCCAATAGCGATTGAACCGATACCGCCGGCAGTCGGTGTGTGGCTGTCACTGCCGAGAAGAGTTGCCCCCGGTTTGGCGAATCGCTCAAGATGAACCTGATGGCAAATACCGTTACCGGGTCGGCTGTGATAACCTCCGATCTTGCGTACCATTGTCTGCAAATAAAGATGGTCATTGTGGTTTTCCGGTCCGAACATGGCCATGTTATGGTCAACATAGCTGACAGAAAGGTCCGTCAGAACCCTTTCCATCCCCATTGACTCGAACAACAGCATGGCGGTAGTGCCCGTGGCGTCCTGTGTAAGTGTCTGGTCTATTCTGATGCCGATTTCGCGACCGACTTCAAGACGGCCCTCCATCAGATGTTCTTTCAGGATTTTGTATGTAAGTTTTTCAGGCATAAATAATTACTGTCTCCCAACAGATGACGGAATGGTTCACACGGTTATTGAATTCACAGCCGGAATCATACACGAAAGTTACAAAACAATCAGCATCAAAAGTTCAAAATGTCCCGATTGTTGGGCTGGGATCGCAAGTTTTTGTTTGTTTTCAGGTTTTTGGCGGTATCTTCTAATTACGATGGTAGAACAAGCCGATAAGAGTCTAACATAATGGTTCGGGGCGTAAAGAACAGATACTTGTTTGGGTAACAATGCCGGCCAAGAATTTGGAATAGAGGCATAGCGGGGCATTTTTAAAAAAAAGGAAAAAAAAGGCATTTTTTAAAACTATGCTTGCTTTCCCATGTAATTTTTGCAATAATGCAAAGGAAAGTGTATTTAAACAGAGAGGGATTGTACTTTTAAGGATGGTGTCGCGATGAAGGTATTGATGCTTGGCTGGGAATTTCCGCCGTTTATTTCAGGGGGGCTGGGTACGGCTTGCTATGGTCTGACGCGAGCGATGAGTAAGGCTGGTGTGGAAGTAACCTTTGTTCTGCCCAAGCCTGTCTCGACAGAGTATTCCAGTCACGTCAAAATGGCCAGCCCAAATTCAGGGCGTAGTTCATCGCGTAAGATTCCCGGCAGTGAGATTTTCGGTACGGACGAGTTTTCCAACGTGGGCTTTCGTACCATAGACTCACTGATTCAACCATATCAGAACAGCGATACCTATAACGAAACATACGAAGAAATATTACGCCAAATGGGCGATATTGCGGGTAGCCGTGAGGATATACTCAAGGAATTCCTGAACATCGATTCGTTGAAGCATTCGGCCAATTACGGCGGCGATCTCTACCAGGAAGTCCAGCGCTATGCCCGATTAGCAACGATAATCTCCCGTGAAGAGAAATTCGATGTTATTCACGCCCATGACTGGATGACGTACCCGGCAGGGATGGCAGTTTCGGGTTTGACGGGCAAGCCGCTGGTGGTACACGCCCATTCGACAGAATTCGACCGTAGCGGCGAAAATGTCAACCAGGTGGTCTATGATATCGAGCGGCAGGGACTGCATTACGCCGCGCATGTGATTGCGGTCAGCGCACTAACCCGGAATGTTCTGGTGAGTCGCTACGGGATCAGCAAAGATAAGGTGAAGGTCGTTTATAACGCGATTGATCGGCCGGACAATTTCGTAGATGTCGATGCGTCGCGATCGTCAATACGCAAAGACGAAAAAATAGTCCTGTTTCTGGGCAGAATCACAATGCAGAAAGGGCCGGAATATTTTCTGGCGGCGGCCAAGAAAGTCCTTGAGATAATGGACAATGTTAAATTTGTCATGGCAGGCTCCGGAGATATGGTGCGAATGACGATCGAGATGGCTGCGGAGATGGGGATAGGACATAAAGTGCTGTTCACAGGGTTCCTTCGTGGTGATGATGTCGATAAAGTATTCCGAATGGCGGATTTGTTTGTGATGCCCTCAGTATCAGAGCCGTTCGGATTAGTACCGTTAGAAGCGCTTCGGAACGATGTGCCGGTACTGATCAGCAAACAAAGCGGCGTGGCGGAAGTACTCACTCACGCTCTGAAAGTCGATTTCTGGGACATCAATGAGATGGCGAATAAGATCGTCGCGGTACTTCGTCATCCTCCGCTACAAATGACGCTGCGAGAACACGGCAATTTCGAGGTTCGCAAACTGTCCTGGGAAGATTCGGCCCGGAAGTGTGTGGATGTTTATGAAAGCGTGCTGGCTACCGCGGCAGTGTGAGGAAGAAGACAGAAGAGAGTGGTGAGTGGTGAGAAAGATGG
>DAOVXR010000154.1 GCA_030636065.1 Sedimentisphaerales bacterium
CTTGACAGCGGGGGCTATATCAAATGGTGCGATACATCGCACCCTACTGAACTTCGTCCAGTGCCGCCTGCAAGTCTTTCTTGGACGAAAGGCCGACTAATTTTTTTACGGCTTCACCGTTTTTGAAAATAATCAGTGTGGGAATAGCACTAATGCCAAATTTGACGGAAATGTCATGATTGTCGCCAGTGTTGACCTTGCCAACCTTGACCTTACCGGCGTTCTCCGAAGCTAATTCCTCGATAGTAGGAGTAAGCATACGGCAGGGACCACACCACTCCGCCCAAAAATCCACCAGGACCGGAACGGCACTGTTGGTTACCTCAGTTTCAAAATTAACATCTGTAATTTCCACAACATTTTCAGACATCCGGCAAACTCCTTTCGCTATAATGAAAAAACTTTTTTAATCACATTTTAATCGCTTTTAATTTCCACGATCATTGTTAGTTCAACAGCGGCATTCAGAGGCAACTCCGATACGCCGACGGCCAAGCGAGCGTGTCGGCCTGCTGAACCGAAAACCTCGTGCAGCATCCGCGAAGCACCGTTGGCAACCTGGGGCTGCTCCGTAAAACCCGGCGCACTATTGACAAATACATCCAGCCGAACAATTTGCTCTACCTTCTCCAGCGAACCAAGATGATCCTTAACGGCAGCGAGGGCGTTAATCGCGCATAACCGCGCCGCGTCCCGGGCATGGTCAAGCGTAACCTCCTGACCCACCTTTCCGGAGATCAGAACCTTACCGCCGTGAGAAGGAAGCTGACCCGATATAAAAAGCAGATTCCCGCTACGTACACCGGAAATATAAGCACCAACAGACGGGGCTACACAGGGTAGTGTAATTCCCATCTCCGCTAATTTGGTTTCAATAGTCATAGTTAATACGCGGGCCACAGGCCCGCCCTACTTAAAAACCGGCGGGCACGGCCCGCCCTACTCGGAATGTTTTTTGCCGATTTTACTGGGCAACTCGCTGATGTCAGCGGAAACAGCATGAGCGACAGCAATCTCCGCAGGCTCGTCAGTCAAAGCGAAAATGTAAATCGGACCCAAACTCTTTTCCTGCTCGATCCGTATGAGCTTCTGACGTACCAACTCCAACAAAGCCAGAAACAAACCTATCATCTCGCCACGATGAGTGCAATCCTGAAATACAGAAGCAAAATTCAACGGCTTCTCGTTCTGGGCCCGATACAAAATATCAGTTTCATAAACGTCAATAGGCGTTTCGTCCTGCATAACCTCGTGCGAACGCTTGTCCGCCAAGGTCGCCTGGATCAGCCGATTGAACGCTTCAAACAAATCCCAAATCTGAAGCGATTCCATCTCCAGTTCCTGTTCCTGCTTTATCCGCGACCGCAGCCGCTGTAAATCCACCAAAGAACGAGGAAAACGCTCGGCCTGACTCTGTGCCGATCCGGATAAATCGCCGGCAACATCCTTGAACTTTTTGTATTCCAGTAATTGCCGTACCAACTCCAGCCGTGGGTCGGAAAGGTCGTCCCCATCATCACCCGCTGTCTCGTCCCGCGGCAGCAACAAAGCCGACTTTACCTCCATCAAGGTTGCTGCCATCACCAGAAAATCACCCGCCTGTTCGAGATTCAGGTCCTGGATCAGTTCGACATATTTCAGAAACTGCTCGGTAACAGAGGCAATAGGAATATCATATATGTCCAGCTCGCTGCGGCGAATAAGGTAAAGCAGCAGGTCCAAGGGGCCATTATAAACTTCAATATTTACGCGATAATCAGTCATAATAAATTTGTATTGTTAATGCTCATGCTTAAGCTTGTTTATGCTTCGCATAATCTACGCGTAAGCATGCCACCCAGACAGCATGGGCTAAAGCCCATCCTACATAATTGCATAACTTTATTTTGTGATTCCGGTTGCGGTGCGAACCTTTTCCATAAGCTCCTGAGCGACTGAGCGTGCTTTTTTACCACCCTCACGCAGGACGTCTTCGACATAGTCGCTGTCCTTACTCAATTCGTCATATCGCTGCCGGAAAGGCTCAAGCAGTTCGTTAGTCAACTCGGCGAGGCGTTTTTTCGCTTCACCATACCCCATACCCCCCTGCCGATACCGCAGGCGCCATTCCTGCGACTCCTGCTGAGAAGCCATCAGCGACAACAAAGCGAAAACCGTACACTTTTCCGGGTCCTTGGACTCATCAACCGGCGTCGAATCAGTAACAATCCGCATAATCTTCTTTTTAGTCCGACCGGCAGGCTCAAAAAGCTCCAGGGCGTTATTGTAACTCTTGCTCATCTTTCGGCCGTCCAGGCCCGGAACAACAGCGGTTTCCGTGAGAATATACGGGTCAGGAACGGTGAGAATTTCGCCATAAAGATTATTAAACTTGACTGCGAGGTCCCGCGTAACTTCAAGGTGCTGCTTCTGGTCCTGACCGACGGGGACAAGGGAGCTATTATAAATCAGGATGTCCGCGGCCTGCAAAACAGGATAAAAGAACAGGCCGTGATTGGGCCTGAGACCATGTTCGACTTTTTCCTTGTAACTGACACATCTCTCCAATAAGCCCATCGGGGTTACGCACGAAAGAATCCATGCCAACTCGCACACCTCCGGGACGTCCGACTGACGGAAAAAAACCGATCTGTCCGGATCGATCCCGACAGCAAGGTAACCACGAGCCACCTCATCGGTGTAACCGCGAAGCTCGTCCGCATCCTGTACGCTGGTCATGGCGTGATAGTTGGCGATGAAATAAAAACATTCATTCCCCTCGCTCTGCAGCTTCAGGTACTGACGCATAGCCCCGAAATAGTTCCCGATGTGAAGTTTGCCCGAAGGCTGAATTCCGGATAATACTCGCATTTAGTTTGTTTCCTGTCGGGCATATAACATATAAATATTCAATCGTCCCTACGGGACTAAAAAAGAAATGGTGCGATACATCACACCCTACTTAACTTGCCACCCAACCGCTATTCTTTGATATTTCTGCCGACGGCATGCTGGACGAATTTTTCTATTTCGCCGGCTAAATCGTGAATGTCCGCTAACTCGAAATCCTCATAATGGCCCGGCTCAAATTCACCAAGCGAATTCATGGCAAACAGCCTTACGCGAATGATCGAGACCTCATCCGGGCCGCTCAGTCCGCCCCGGCTGCGCTCGGTAAGCTCCACCCGCGAATCCTCGCTGATAAATACCAGGGCATTGCCGGTAAAAACCGCTGTCGGAAAATAATCTCGTAATTTTTGCAGACGTTCATTCATTGCTGTTAGAATAGCAATCCTGTTGTTGTTTGACAAGAGGTAACATTTTAGCCATCTGCGGTAATTTAGAAAAATTGTGCAAAAGCACCTCTCCTCCTTCGGCGGACAAGTCTGAAATACAGAAAGGTGGCACCCGTCGCCTGTTTGCGGACAGACGCTACCATCCACCTCGAAGACTCGGTGGCTGCCACCACGCCGCATATAAGCACGGCCAAGATGGCCGTGGCACAGTTTTTTCGCTTTCCGCAGTGGGGATTATCTGACCGATCCCACCAACTCGCGCACAGATTTCAGGCTGTGCTGTACGAGATATTTTCCGATGTCTTCGATAATCCCGGATACACTCCCAGGATCGATCATCATCTGTGTCCCGACAGATACCGCCGAGGCGCCGGCAATGATAAACTCCAAAGCGTCCGAGCCGCAACTTATACCACCCAAGCCAATAATCGGTACTTGTGCCTGTTTAGCCACCTGCTCATAAACCCGATTGACCATATAAATCGCCATCGGCTTTATGGCTGGGCCGCTCAGGCCGCCGGTACGGTTGGCCAAAACCGGCTCGCGGGTATTGATGTCAATCGCCATACCAACAAAAGTATTGACCAGGCTCAATACATCGGCCCCGGCCTCAATCGCCGCCCGTGCCGGAATAGTAATGTCAGTTACGTTCGGGGTCAGCTTGACGATTAACAAAGTGTCCGGACACGCCTGACGCACCGCCGAAACCAACTTGTGGACCGTTTTGGCGTCGGTTCCAAAGGTTATGCCGCCCTGACTCACATTAGGACAACTGATGTTTATCTCTAACCCCCCTATCGATGTTTCCCTGCTCAAACGCCCGGCAACCTCGACGTATTCGTCGATTGTACCGCCGGCAACATTGACAAATACAGGTATCGTCATCTTTTCTAACAGCGGCAGCTTTTCTTCACAAAAACGATCCAACCCCACGTTGGCCAAGCCGATAGCATTGAGCATGCCCGCGGTGGTCTCAAAAGTACGCTGAGGAGGGTTGCCCGAACGCGGATGTAAGGTAACGCTCTTGGTGATAAAACCGCCGAGTTGAGAAATGTCCAGAAAATCACGCAGCTCAAAAGCGTATCCGCACGTACCGGAAGCAGTCATAACAGGATTGGCCAATTGGACCGAACCCAACGCAACAGATAAATCGGGTTTAATAATATTAGTCATCCCACATTATTTCCCTGGAATCGAAAACCGGTCCGTTGGAACAGACAAGTTTATATTGCGGTTTGTCATCAACAGCCTGTCCGGCCGAGTTTTTGTCCCGAACACGCACGGCGCAAGACTGGCAGATACCGATCCCGCAGGACATATACGCCTCCATACACACCTGGCAGGGCATCCCTTTCCGCTGGGCCAGGGCAGCTACGGCCTTGAGCATTACGCCGGGGCCGCATGCATAAATCTGAGCCTGCTGCCAATCAGGATTTTTGCCGAGAAATCCCTCCAGGGCCTCGACAGCGTTTCCACGAAAACCATAACTGCCGTCGTCTGTTGAAATTTCACAAGGGCATTCGCATTCATCGAATTTCCCCGTTATTATTTCAGGTTCGAAGTGGGCGGCAGTCTGTATCCCGGCAAGGGCCGCACGTTCCTCATAGCCCGATTTGAATAATTGGTCCGCCAAAAAGAACATCGGAGGCAGTCCAACGCCACCGCCAATAAGGATTACACGGGTCTGCCGCTGCTGAGGCAGGCTAAAACC
>DAOVXR010000108.1 GCA_030636065.1 Sedimentisphaerales bacterium
CAGGCGATGGTCTTGTAGGGTGGGGTCTTACCCCACGCGTTTTTCTTACGCCCTGAAAGGGCAAAATAGAATAGCCCAGGGCAACGCCCTGGGTAACGAAGCAAACAAACATTTTAAGCCCTGAAGGGGCGAAATAAAGTAACCTGAAAAAAGTGTGAACGGTTACTTATATTTTATATGATAATAGGAGTTTTTTATATGAACGGTTTCTGGACGGTTTGCAAGAGGGAGCTTAAGAGCTACTTTACGACCCCGGTAGCTTACGTTTTCCTGGTGATCTTTTTATTTTTCGCGAGTTACCTTCCGTTTAAGGACCAGTTTTTCGAACTTCGTCAGGCGGACCTGCGGCTGTTTTTTCATTGGATTCCTATGCTGCTGGTTTTTATGGTGCCGTGTACTGCGATGCGGCTTTGGTCGGAAGAGCGTAAGAGCGGTTCTATCGAGTTGCTGTTGACTTTGCCGATCACTGTCCCTCAGGCCGTGTTGGGCAAATTCGTGGCTGCCTGGCTTTTTATCGGCCTTGCGTTGGCGCTGACCTTTCCGATGCCGATTACGGTAGCTTATCTTGGCACTCCGGACTGGGGCCGGATTATAACCGGTTATGTTGGAAGTTTTCTTATGGCCGGTGGTTATCTTGCGGTTGGCTGTTTTTTTTCCGCTCTCAGCAAAAACCAGGTCATCAGTTTTATTCTCGCTGTGGTTGCCTGTGCTGTTTTGCTCTCGGCGGGACTGCCGACCACTCTGAATTATCTGTCTAATTTTTTGCCGATGGGCCTGGTCTCGGCCGTTGAGAGCATGAGTTTTCAGACCCACTTCGATTCTATCCAGCGGGGCGTATTGGAGTTTAAGGACCTTTCTTACTTTGTCCTGCTTATTATCGGTTGGGTCTGGGGCTGCACTATCGTACTGCAAGAAAGGAAATCCGCCTGATGAACAGAACTCTTAGAGCTATAACAGCCGTATTATTAGTCGGCGTCATTATGTTTTGCGCTATTAGTATTGGCCAAAACATCGGCCGTTCATGGAAAGTCGATGTTACCGAGGGCCGGATATACAGTCTCAGCGACGGTTCCAAAAGGATACTGGACAAGCTCAATCAGCCGATATCTATCAAGCTGTACTACGCCAAGACTGCCGCCCTGAAGGCCCCCGACGCTATCCGCCAATTCAATGAGTATTACTTCTTTGTTAAGGCGCTGCTGGAGGAATACGCTGCCTACGCTGGCGAGACGATTGACTTCCAGGTGATTGACCCGCGTCCGTTTTCCAATGAGGAACAGGAAGCCATGCGGTATGGCCTGAAACGATACCAGATCACCGAAGATGAAAACTTTTTCTTCGGGCTGGTTGCCAAGACTCAATACGGAGCGGTCAAGTCGATCAATATCTTTACACCTGACCGGCAGAATTTTGTTGAATACGATATAAGTTACCTGCTCGACACGCTGATCTCACGGTCAAAACGCAAAATCGGGATACTGAGTTCCCTGCCGGTTATGGGCGATGAAATGAGCGGTTACATGGCTCAGATGATGCAGATGCAGAGAAAGCAACCACGGCCCCCGTGGCTGATTGTGCGGCAGTTGAAACAACAGTACGAAGTACACAAAATCGAAAAAGATGTGGACGAAATAAAAGATGTCGATTTGTTGATGGTGATTCACCCTAAGGACCTGCCGGAAAAGACACTCTTCGCAATCGATCAGTTCGTGCTTCGGGGCGGACGCACGATTGTATGTGTCGATCCGCATTGCTTTATGGATCAGCCGCCGCCCCAGTCGCAAATGAACCGACAGATGCCGTCGCAAAAATCAGATCTGAACCAATTACTGTCACACTGGGGCGTGGAAATGCCGCAGGGCAAATTCGCCGGCGATAAAGACCTGGCCCCGGAAATACCTTCTCAACGGCCGACAGGGCGACCGCAAAAGTTAATTGGGTTACTGAACCTTGTGCCGCCGGAGTGTTTCAATAGTGAAAATATCGTAAGCTCAACCCTGAATAATGTACGGCTGCTGTTCAGCGGCGCACTGGAAAAAGTCGAGCTTAAAGAAAATGAACAGCAACGCTATCGAATTGAACCGCTGTTACAGACCACGCAAAAAGGTAATACCTTCAAGGTGGATAACCCTTATGAACTGATGCCGCAAATGTTCGGTAGCGGACGCCTGATGAAACATTTCACGCAAGGCGATAAGCCGGTAATGATGGCATGTATGATAACAGGCCAATTCGAATCGTGTTTCCCGGAAGGTATCGAAATACCCGAAGAAAAAGATGACAGCGAGCCAAAGACGGTTCGCAAAACCGGCCTGACGGAAGCAGCGGAAGGTACGGATTGCACAGTGGCGGTTTTCGCTGATGTGGACTTTATCAGCGATTCGATTGCCTACCAGCAGACATTCTTCGGCACGGCTGTTTCGGGTGATAACAGCGGTCTGCTGTTGAACACAATCGAAAATATCAGTGGTTCTGGCGACCTGATTTCTATTCGCAGCCGCGGCAACTTCCGCCGGCCGTTCACGCGTGTGGATGAAATAGAAAAAAAAGCGGAAGAAAAAACCGCCGACCAGGAAGCCGAGATTCAGGCCGACATCAAAAAAACGCAGGATGAATTAAGCAAAATCGTCAGTGAGCATAAGAGCAAAGGCGAAATGATTATTGATGCCACCGAGTTTAACAAGGCAACATCGAAGCTGCAACTAAAGCTGAGCGGGGCAAATAAAAAACTGCGGGACGTGCAAAATCAACGCCGTCAGGAGATCGAAGCGTTAGGGATAAAGCTGCGAAACTTCAATATGTTACTTGCGCCGGCGGTTATTTTGATAATCGCTGTTGCGATGAGCATTCGCCGTAAAGTACTTCGCAGGCGATATATCAGCCACGCCAGCGATGCGTGATCGGGTCCCGTAGGATGGGCTTTAGCCCATGCTGTTTGAGATTAGCCTGGGTGCCACCTTTCTGTATTTCAGAGAGGTGCTCTTAATAAGAACTTATGCCACACGGTGGGTGGCAGCGTCTGATGTATGTCATCAGGCGATGGTATTAGTCACGTAGGATGGGCTTTAGCCCATGCTGTTTGACTGGGAGTATGATTTGATGAGTAACAGGAACTTGAAAATATTAGCGGTAGTGGCGTTGGCGATGATTATCTGGGCGGTTGTGCAGTCGAAGATTGCCAATCGTCCCACGATGGTAACAACTCTGAACACGCCTCTGATCCAGGGACTGGTAACCTCGAATATCGACAGTGTCGCACTAAGCCGTGGCGAGGACAATGCGACCCTGAAGAGGCGGGAGAAAAAGTTTGTCGTAAAAGACAAGGATAATTATCCCGCGACAACGGAAAAAATAAACAACCTGATGGCTTCCGTACTTGACATTCACGTGAATGAATTGTTCACAAGCAACCCCGAAAATCACGAGTCCCTTGAGGTAACAGAGGAAAACGCTTCGAGTGTGGTGAAGTTTCTGGACAAAGAAGGAAAACTGCTGGTTGGAGTAGTGGTCGGCAAACGGGAGCATGAAAGAAACACAACTTATGTCCGACGGCTGGTTCAGGATAAGGCGGAAAGTGATAAGGTCTATACGTCTTCGAATGTTCCCTGGCTGCAAACCTCGGCGATGAGCTTTATCGACAAGCGACTTTTCAAGGTTACGAAGAAGGACATATCGCGAGTGTCGGCAGGAGGACCCGATGGGACGTATCGTATCAAAGCCGACGAGAACGACAAGATTACAGTGCACAAGGTCATACCCGAAGGTAAGAAACTAAAGGGCACCGATTACGAGAATGTTTTCACTGCTGTAACCGATCTGGAATTTGACGATGTCCAAAAGGAATCGGATAAAACAGCCGACCTCAAATTCGACCGGGTGTTTGTTTGCGAATTGAAGGACGCTACTATTGCCACGTTTAAGTTGGCCGAGAAGGACGATAAGAACTATGTAAAATGTGAGGCCGAATATACCGGCGATCTGAATATCACAAAAAAAGATGTAACAGACGCGTCAGAAGAGGAGCTGAAAGAGAGCGAAGCCAAATTCCTGGCACGTGATGCGGCGGTCGATTTTACCAAAAAGCATAAAGGGTGGATATACCAGATCAGCAGTGGGAAGGCGGGGAACATGACAAAGAAATTCTCTGACCTGCTCGAAGATAAGGAAGAAAAGAAAGCAGAAGAGAAAGCAGAAAAAACGCAAGAGAAGAAGACCGATTGATACCTGAAAAAATGGTTTTGGAATTGATGTAAGTCGTTATTTTTCATGTCAGAAAACTGGCATAAGTCTTTATTCCACGTTAAAGGTGGGTTTTTCACTTTTGGTCGATTTTATTCAAAAATGGCCAGAAATGCCCGGAAACCGTTAATTTTTTGAGATTTTCCGGAAACGGCGGAAAATTATTTCATCAAAATGAACGGTTTTCGCGGGGTTTCGGCACAATTTAGCTAAAATTGGACGGTTTTCGAGCAAAGACAAAATGGCCAAAAAATGTTAAGGTTACAGACCTCAAATTCCATAATCGGACCAGCGGTTGTCCACCATTTTCTTTATTTCGTCCGGCATTATTATTTCCGGCGGCCATGATCGTTTAATCCCTTCGCCCTCGATTTTGCGAGTGGCGTCGATGCCCATCTTACTGCCGGCGCACAAAAACGGCGCCGCGTGATCGAGCGCATCGACCGGCCCATCGACAACACAACAATCCCGACGTGGATCAACATGGGCGCCTACATGGAACAACACCTCGTCCGTATTTTGTACGTCCACGCCCTCGTCCACAACAATAATAAACTTACTGAACATTAACTGTCCCATCCCCCAGATTGCGTGCATTACCTTTCGTGCATGATAGGGATATTCTTTCTTAATGCTGACGAAACAGAAATTGTGAAACACGCCATAAGCCGGCAGATGATAGTCTGATACTTCCGGCAGGAACATTCGCACCAACGGCAGAAAAATCCGCTCAGTCGCCATGCCCATATAATAATCTTCCATCGGCGGAATACCTACAATCGTTGCCGGATAGACAGCGTTTTTTCTCATTGTGATTGCCGTTACAGTGAACCGCGGAAACATCTCCGGCATACTGTAATAACCTGTATGGTCTCCGAACGGTCCTTCTTCAACCAGGTCCTTTGGGTCGGCATAACCTTCGATCACAATATCAGCTTCGGCTGGAACCTCCATATCGATAGTAACGCATTGTGTCATTCTGACCGCCTTTTGCCGCAAAAACCCGGCGAACATAATCTCGTCTATTCCCGGCGGCAGCGGCGCCGTGGCAGCGTAAGACACAGCCGGATCGCCACCGAGAACAATCGCGACCGGCATTTTCTCACCGGCCTTTTCATAACCGCGACAGTGACCAGCCCCGTCGTGATGAACCTGCCAGTGCATTGCGCAACTATGTTTGTCTAACTGTTGCACCCTGTACATTCCGACATTTCGTTGGCCGGTCTCGACGTCCTTACTATAAATCCCGGCAAGAGTGATAAACCGTCCGCCGTCCAGCGGCCAGCACTTCAATATTGGCAGCATGTCAAGCGATGCTTCTTCGCCCTTATAAACAATTTCCTGACATTCACCTTTTTTAACTACCTTTGGAATATAGCCGGCAAGCTGGGCCAGTTCCGGCAGCTTTTTCAACTTGGCCATCAATGTCGCGGGCGCTTCCGGTTTAATCATCTCCGCGATTCGCTCGGCTGTTTCCGAAAAATCCTGTACTCCCAGCGCCCGACACATCCGAGCCTTACTGCCAAAAGCATTTATCAACAGCGGCAACTCCGACCCCTTCACATTCTCGAACAGTAGCGCCTTGCCGCCGGCTTCGCTCTTCATCACCCGATTTGCTATCTCGGTAATTTCAAGTTCCGGATCGACCTCGACCGCTATCCGCACGAGGTCGTCCGACTGTTCCAACTCTACAATGAATTCATTTAAATTTCGGTATGCCATAAAATGTCCTGTCTTATATTCTTTGTAACATTTAGCCATCTGCGGCAATTTAGAAAAATCTTGCAAGAGCACCTCTCTGAAATACAGAAAGGTGGCACCCGCCAGACAGCATGGGCTAAAGCCCATCCTACGGGACTTCGGGCCTGACAAAGAAATGGTGCGATTTCATCGGCACCCTACTTAATTGATAGAACCGGAAACCATGCTTAAGCTTGCTTATGCTTTGCATAAGCTACGCGTAAAGCATGCCACCCGTTGAGCCATCCACCTCAAAGACTCGGTGGCTGCCACCCGTCGCAAGCCCGTCACTAATTCCTCATTCTGATTTCTTAATTCGTCATTTTTCGGGGTTGTTACGCAGTATCTTTGTCCATCGTTTATCCAGCCAGTTCCACCACATCTCCGGGTGC
>DAOVXR010000087.1 GCA_030636065.1 Sedimentisphaerales bacterium
CATTTCGGGCTTTTCTTCTTAGAAAAGTGGAAGAGTGAGAGGGTTTGGCTTCCTGCCAGGTTTTTTTTGTATGGAGTGTATGCGCTCACATTTTAAGGAGGACGGAAATGATGCGAAAAGCTACTTTGATGTTGGTGGTGGTTATTTTCTTAGTCAAAACTCAACCAGCAATTTGTGGTATTTTAACCGTAGGCCTCGGTGGAGGTTATAATTATCCAAATATACAGGATGCTGTTAATGCTACTGGTAGTGGTGATACCGTGCTTGTCTATCCCGGGACATATCAAGGGTCAAAAAACCGTGATATAGATTTTAAAGGGAAGGCTATTACTGTTTGCTCCTCTGGCGGACCGGCATCGACGATAATAGATTGTCAAGGTGCTGGAAGAGGATTTTATTTCCACACGGGTGAAAACAGAAGCTCTCTCCTGGAGGGATTTACCATAAAAAATGGTTATGTAGATAATGCGCATGGAGGAGGAATCTATTGTTCAGAAGCCAGCCCAACTATATCCAATTGCATACTTAGCAACAATACCGCTCATCGATCTATTGTAGGTCAGATGGCATTTGGTGGGGGCATGTATTGTCTCGGTGAAGCAAGTAAACCTTTGGTAAAAGATTGCGTCTTCACTGGAAATAATGGGGCTTGGGGTGGAGGCTTTTGCAGTACTATGTATAGTCAGCCGGAGATCGCCAATTGCGTGTTTAACGAAAACTCCAGTGCAAGCTTGGGCGGAGCAATATTTAACATTGGATATAGTGATTTGACATTAAAAAACTGCATAATAAGTCGCAATAATGCCAATAGAGCTGGTGGGATTTGGAATCACACCAGTTCGTTAAAAATGATAAATTGTACACTTAGCGAGAATAACGGTACCTACTTCGGCGGTGGGTTATATAATGAAGGAGCCTCTGCAATAGTTACAAATTGTATCCTATGGCAAAATACTTCCCAAAGTGGTGACGAGATATATACGGAAAACGCTTCTTTGCTTGTTCAATATAGTAATGTAAAAGGTGGATGGGCTGGTTTAGGCAATATTGACGCTAACCCCCTTTTTGAAGGTACCGATGATTACCGGTTGCTTTCGAATTCACCCTGTATCGATGCGGGGATTGATGCGGGAATCTATACGGATATTTTGGGCAACATGAGACCGTACGATTTTCCGGGAGTTGACAACAATGGTTCTTTGCCTGAGTTTGATATGGGGGCCTATGAAATTCCTGAACCCACCACATTTTTGCTTCTTGGCCTTGGTAGTCTGGTTTTGCGAAGAAGACGCAGAGCGTAATTCGGTTACATTATTTTATTGTATTCCTCACAAGAATCCCGGGGAATTAGTGTCCGGTAATTTTTCAAAATCCTCATAAATTATTTCCTTGTCGGTTTGAACAATACATCTCTGTACAGCGTCTGGATTTTTTCCAGTTTGATTCGATGCCGACCGCAAATACAAAACGGTTCATAGCCGAGGTCTTTCATCATATTTCCAAAATCGTCTAAGCTGCTATTTACCAGGTTGAACGCATGGGGCGAGACTTCACAGATTATCATCGGCAGGTTATCCCTGTTTGCCTGTAAGTATTCTAAAGCGCCACTCAGAATAGGCAACTCATAACCCTGCGTATCGATTTTTATCATCGAAATATTGGTGATTGCCTTTTGCTGTAAATAATCGTCTAACTTGAGGACATCGACAGTTACAGTATCTTCCTGTTGGTCATCGGGGAAATAGCCCTTCACAATAGAGCTTCCACCGATACAGCCTTTTTGCGTATAGATCGTGGTCTTACCGGATTTATCGCCGAGTGCGCAGTTGTTCGCGGTGATACTATATGAAGGATTCAGCTTGGCGGTTTCACTTATATAGACGCAATATTGCGGCATCGGCTCGAAACTGTGTACCTGCCCACTCGTGCCGACCAGTCCCGCGGCGACAGCGGACAGATAGCCGACATTAGCGCCGGCATCGATAAAAACACCGCCCGGCTTAAGATGCTTTTTCATAATGTCTATAACTTCGATTTCGTAGGCATTGTAATACATCCTTTTTATCACTTTGCCGAGATCAAAATCGAAAACTGTTTTGATGCCGTTAATTTCCTTTACCACCCGTCCCTGGAGCGACTCGCCATACTTACACCGGTGATAGCCCCATTTTTTCCTATAATATAATATGGGATGTCTTGCTAACGATATTTGCGACATAAAAGACTCCTATGTTAAAATTTGTCCCAGCCCTACAATTTTCTCATTAACACCGAATATATATTATTGTATAATCATAACAGATGTGTCAAAAGAAAAAACACAGGTTTTTCTATTTGACTCTTGTCGTCTTGTAGGGTGGGGTCTTATCCCACGCAATAGTCATGCAGGATAGGCTCCAGCCCATGCTGTCTAACTCAACGGATATATATGAAATCGAAAGATGAAGCAATAGACACAAAAGTCAAAACAGAGCGCGTACCCTGCGATTTGTGCGGCAGCGACAGCAGTGAGGAGATTCTACTGGGTCGAGATATGCTGCACGGCCTTGCTGGTGAATGGTCGGTGGTTCGCTGTCGGGAGTGTGGGCTGGTTTATACCAATCCCAGGCCGACTCCGGAGGCACTCGCATCAGTTTACCCGTCGGACTATGGCCCCTATCAAGCCCAAAAACATAAAAGGCATAGGCTCAGACGGCAATTGCAACAATGGGCAATGCGTCAGCACTGGAACTATCCACCTCATGATAAAAGCGGCGGACTGAGCAGGTTATTGAGTTGGCCGATTTTGATTCTGACCAAAGGCCAAAGACGCAATTTTGACCTGTTTCCCTGGCAGGGGCAGGGCAAACTGCTGGATTACGGCTGCGGGGCCGGGAGTTACCTAAGCCGGATGAAACAATGGGGCTGGAAGGTTGTCGGGATGGACATGTCCGATCAGGCGGTGGCGGCTTGTAGAGAACAGGGCTTTGATGTCTGTAGGGGAATCGCTCCCGATCAGGAGTTCGAGCCTGAGAGCTTTGATGTTGTTACCTTGTGGCATGTGTTGGAACATGTGCCCAGCCCTACCCGAACTCTCTGCGAGGTTAATACCGTCTTAAAGCCTCACGGCAAACTCGTGGTGGCTCTGCCGAATATAGATTCTTTTTTGGCCAAGTGGATGGGAATATACTGGTACCCATTGGAATTACCGCGTCATCTGACCCATTTCAGTAAAACCACGATAATGAAAATGATGGAAAAAGCCGGGTTCAAAGTCGAAAAAATTTGTGCTCAGCGATACGGCCAGGTTACGCAAAAAAGTTTCAGATATCTAACCAGACAAAAGAAAAAAGGCATTATTGCTGTTTTGTCCAGACGACGAGGGCTTTGTTCGGTCATAGAAAGAGTTTTATCGCTTAACGGCGAGCCGCCCCGAATGGTGGTTCATGCCAAAAAAATTTGATCTACGACGGACTATTTAGACAGCGTGGGCTAAATCTCATCCTACGCTAATTGACACCGCACAAAACCCCAAATGGCGGGCACGGCCCGCCCTACTAATAGAACCCGTGAACGGTTACAAAAATTCTTGCTTTAGCCCCGTCTTTATAATATCCTGACCGTATGAATACGCCCTTGCTCATTAAAATCCGTGTAGCTGTGGTATTAGTCATTGGCATTGTAATTTTCTCTACCATCGGCTGGTCGTTTGCCCGGCCGTGGGACCCTGTCGGTGATTTGACGGTACTGTCTCACCATCAACCACTACAAATGGTATCTATGGTATTATTAGTAGCCCTGATCTCGACGGCTGTTGCTGTCGCTGTTTCCGGCCGTTGGGCCCGCGAAATCGCGCCATTGGCCGTTCCAGCCGGCCTGAGTGCCTTTTCGGTATTGACCAGCGGTATTTTTGCGCTGTTGTTGAAACACAATCAGTTACCCGGCAGGAGCCGTATGTTTTACCATTTTGCCGGCGAATCTGTTTTCTGGTTTGTTTTGGTTATCGCTGGTTTTATTCTGACCTACTTGTCGTTCGCTTTTTTCAGACTCGGCCCGGCAGTCAAAAATTCTCCCGCCCCCCTGCCGGAGGCAAAAACCACCTTTATAAAACGCTTTATTGCCAATTTCAACTCTCGAGAGATGTGGACTGCGGTTTCGGCTCTTATCGGCACGTGTATAATCGCTGCTATTTTGCTCACCTTGTTGGTCCAGTCTCAATCCGTTAAAGTAACTCTTCTGGACCAGCGAGTGGTTTTGGCGGCCTGTGTCCCTGACCTCGGCCAAAATATTTTCGCGGTTTTCACAGCCTTTCTGCTGGCAACCATGCTTTTTCAACATTTGTTGAACGCGCCTCTATGGCCTTTTATACCGGCTCCGCTGATCGTGGCTGTGTTCGCTTATGCCAGCGCCGCCCACCATGCTGTTCAGGGACCCCTCGCTCAGGTTGCTCCCACTTTTATTCTTCCCTCCATGCGCATCGCTACTGTTTTACCGGTTCAATATATAGGACTGGGTACCCTCGCTGTTATAGCGGGTTACTGGTTTAGCATGCGCGCCAGGCGTATCCGGCTTCACACAACTTGAAGCGACCTATAGAAACAGCAATACTTCAGCCAGCCATCGACGGTAATTTATAAAAACGTGTAAAAGTAGAAACCAACCATGCTTAAACTTGCTTATGCTTTGCATAAGCTGCGCGTAAAGCATGCCACCTATATTTTATTTTTGCCTGAGATGCTCGGTCAGGGCTTCCTGCCAACTCCGTGCGGTCCAGCCGAGTTTGTCGAATGTGGCGGAACAGTCCATAACCGAATAAGCGGGCCGAGGGGCGGGACGGGGAAATTCGCTCGTCGGACAAGGGGAAATATCGCAATCAAGATTAGATAGTTCAACCGCCTTTCGGGCAAAATCGAACCAACTACAAGCCGGGCCGTTACAAAAATGGTAAATGCCCGTAATGTCGTTTTGGGCCATATCGATCAGGCATCGAGCCAGATCAGGCGTATAGGTCGGACAGCCAATCTGATCGTTCACAACTTTCAACGATGGTTTTTGCCGGGCAAGGTTCACAATAGTATCGATGAAATTTTTTCCCGCGGGGCCGAAAAGCCAGGACGTTCGCACAATAGAAAAAAGGCCTGATTCGCCCAGATAATACTGAATAGCTTTTTCACCGGCTAATTTACTGCGGCCATAAGCTCCCTGAGGGTCGGTGGCGTCGCCGGGCGTGTATGGCTTTTGGCCGCGGCCGTCAAAGACGTAATCCGTGCTGACGTGTACGAACATTATCCCCCTGTTACGGCATTCCTGAGCCAAATAACCCACCCCCCTGCCGTTGACATCAGTGGCTAACTTTTCATTCTCTTCCGCACCGTCCACATCGGTAAAGGCACTACAGTTATAAATCACTTTTGGCTTTGCCCAGTCGATAGCATGGGCTACCGCTTCGACATCGGTAATGTCAAGGCAGATACGCTGTACATCGTGGTCAGGGGGCCAAACGGTTTCAACGACCTGACGGCCTTCACTGCGCAGGAGCCTGGCAACTTCAGTACCGAGCATACCGGTGGCACCAACGATTAGAACATTGTCGTTACTATCAGACATTATCTTTTGCCATACTGCTTTTCGTAATAGTTCATATATTCGCCGGTTTTGATAGCCGACCACCATGATTTGTTATCGAGATACCACTCGATCGTATCGCTCAATCCTTCATTAAATTTGACCTGCGGGACCCAGTTCAATTCCTGTTTGGCCCTGGCGGCGTCAATAGCGTAACGGCGGTCATGTCCGAGTCTGTCGGTAACGTGTTCGATACAACTTTTATCCCTGCCAAGATGCTTAAGAATCATACTGGTTATATCAATATTGTACTGCTCGTTATCCGAGCCGATATTATAAACCCGGCCGTCGGTCCCCTTCTCAAGGGCAGCCAGTATCGCACGGCAATGGTCCTCAACGTGAATCCAATCCCGAATCTGACGGCCGTCGCCATAGACCGGCACTTTTTTGCCTTCCAGTAAATTGGTTACAAACAACGGGATGAGCTTTTCAGGAAATTGATACGGACCATAATTATTCGAGCAACGGGTGATAACAACCGGAAAGCCAAACGTATGATGATAGGCCAATAGCAGCAGGTCAGCGGCGGCTTTGGAGGCACTATAAGGACTGTTCGGACTGAGTGGTGTCTGCTCGGTGAACAGGCCCTCATTGCCCAGCGAACCATAAACCTCATCAGTAGAAACCTGCACAAAACGCTCGATCTTGTGTTTCATGGCCGCGTCTGCCAGGACTCGTGCGCCTTCGATATTAGTGCGTAAAAATTCCGCCGAGCCTAATATACTGCGGTCAACGTGGCTTTCCGCGGCGAAGTTCACCACGATATCTACCGGCCCATTCCGCGAAACAAGTCTGTCAAACGCATCGGCATCACAAATATCGGCCTTAACAAAAGTGAACTGTTCATCGTCCTGAAAATCGGTTAGGTTGGCCAGGTTCCCCGCGTAAGTCAACGAATCGTAAGCCACCACCCGCCATTTGCGTTCAGGGTCGCCAAGTAACAATCGCACAAAATTGCAGCCGATAAATCCAGCGGCTCCGGTTACCATAATAGTCTTCATAAATTCAGCCTAACAGGGTAGTGGTTAGTTAAATTGATTTCAGTTGGTTCCATGCCGAGTATTGCACAGGAACACCTCTCTGAAATACAGAAAGGTGCCACCCAGCCGGAATACCATGCTTTAGCTTGCTTATGCTCTGCATAAGCTACGCGAAAACATGCCACCCATCCACCTCGAAGACTCGGTGGCTGCCACGCAGTCGGGTGAGTAAATGGCGGGTACGGCCCGCCCTACTAATCAACATTATTGGCGCCGTCTTCGGCGATCATAAGGCCGGCCCGATGAAGTGATTCGATGGTACCAGCATCGGTCCACCAACCCTGCAAAATCTCACTTGTCATTGTGCCCTGCCTGATGTAGGCATTATTCACATCGGTTATCTCCAATTCACCCCGGCCCGAAGGCTTCAGGTCAGAGATAATATCGAACACAAGTTCATCATACATATAAATGCCAATCACGGCATAATTACTCTTTGGCTGGGAAGGCTTTTCCTCGATGCCAA
>DAOVXR010000270.1 GCA_030636065.1 Sedimentisphaerales bacterium
AAAGACGCCTCAGAAAATATTATCTGGGAAGATGTCGGATTAGTACTCAAAGAAAAATTTAAAGAACATTTCCAAAAGATCGGCAAGCCACTGTCGTTAAAATATATCGATCCAAGCTATATCATACGCAGCGTACCGGCAAACTCACATGATTCGTCGTTCTGCCTTGCATTAGGTCAATACGCGGTCCACGCGGGAATGAGCGGCAGGACCAATATGGTGGTCGGTTACTGGAATCAACATTTTACCCATGTGCCAATCGAACTGGCCACGATGAAACGGAAAAAGATCGACCTGCAGGGGTTCCTGTGGCAGATGGTACTGGGAACAACCGGACAGGAATGTAGAGAGAAGAGAGTAGAGGGTGGAGGGTAGAGGGTGGAGAGAAAAAGAACTGAACATCGAACATCGAACATCGAACATTCAACATTCAACATTCAACGCCAAATGGAAAAAAATGAATGAATAGAATAGCCATACATACTGGTTCAGAGTAAATGGCGGGCACGGCCCGCCCTACTTTTTATTCGGGCTACACCCGCTACTTGGGTTTGTATAAGCATTGGGCCTTCTGACAACCCAGTATAGAAAAGTCAGAATTAAGATGTACCCGCCAAAGCCGTAAAATAAGCCATATATCCGTTTGGGTGTAAATCCCATAGCATCGATATATTGAATTAACCAACTGAAAGGCAGGGTCAAAATTATGAGCAGGTACAGATACAAGGCGGCTGTCGGAATAACAAATGACCAATAAGCTAAACGGGTCTTTCTGGGACTGATGCATCGTGCAAGAACTGTATATGGAAGTGCTATTGCAGTAAATATAGCGAAGGCACCATACCATAGATGTATTGGGCGAGAGGGGTATTGGAAACCACATATAAACGCTCTGCCGCTAATAAGACGAGCCAGGGATGCATCATAGTTAACCAGTGACGCATAAGTGGTACGCATCATACAGATCAATAGAAGCAGCGCTGTGAGCATAAGAATGAAAGCCGCGAAGGGACCTATCTTGCATAGGGTTGAAAGAAAGTTCTGTTTGCACCACATAGTTCTTTCTCCGAACAGCCGTTATCCGACGTTTCCATTTAAACGGCCGAAAAACATGGTTTCCCAAATACCACATCGACAATTTTACAAAAAATCCGGTTCAACTCCAATAAAGTTGATGTTTTTTTCAAGGTCTCGATTACAAGACCTTGGAGTTTAACGCTTTATGGCCTCCGGCATGTTCCGGCACAGCCCACTATCTATGTTGCGAAAGAATAAGATAAAGTGTGCCACGGCCATCTTGGCCGTGTTTTATTGCAACAGTAACCAGCCGCGAGGATTATGCCGGTTGCTTGAAAGCGATAAACTCCAGTCAGCCTGCGGCTGACTGCTCTTGAATGATTTTCTACCAACTTTATTGGTGTTGAACCAAAAATCCTAAAAATCAGGTAGAGCATCAAACTGTTGGTAAAAGAAAGTTACTTTTTGATAATAACCATATTTTCGCATCAACATCAAGGGTTTTTTAAGCGGTTGAGTGGCATCTTTCTGTATTTCAGAGGTCTTCAAATCAGGTACCAGCGGCCGAAGAGAAACTTCAGAATCAGTGTAAGCACAATGAAGACCGGTATAAGAACGGCACCGCTGTAAAGCATATAGCCAAAGAAGCCAGGCATCTTCACACCTTCTTGCTGAGCGATACTCTTGACCATAAAGTTCGGTCCGTTGCCTATGTATGTACACGCTCCCATAAACACGGCACCGAGCGAAATCGCTACAAGCAACTCCTGCGGGATGCCCACTATTCGTGTAACATCGCCCGTAACTGTTTTGGCGGTTTCAAAAAACACAACATAAGTCGGCGCATTATCGAGAACACTACTGAGCAGGCCCGTTGTCCAGAAAAACTGCCACGGCTGGGTCAGTTGCAAATCGCCGCCCCGTGCATTTAGTATCTCGACCGGTACCTGCATAGTAATAAATATTCCCGCGAACAATATCGCCACCTCCACAATCGGTGTATAGTTAAACCTGTTCTCGAACCGCACTAAACGAGGGGTCGTAACGAGAGAAAGCACCACAAACAATACCAATAAACCCTCACGCAAAAAAAACGGGACAATGGGCCAGTTTTCCCGATCAAGCAGAGGCTTATCCGGGGTCAAAAACGCGACCGACATCACGACACCCAGTAACCATAAAAAATTTATGCTGCCCCGCAAAGACAACCCTCGCACCTGGATTTCATCCTGTTTGATGTCGTCTCGCAGTTCCGCGCGATAAGCAAGCGTATCCCATAAGTAATAAATCATCAGCAAAATAATCACGCCGGCCAGCCACTGCGGCCAAAGGCAAATCGTCCAGAAAAAAGGTACGCCCCTGAGATAACCCAAAAACAAAGGCGGATCGCCAATCGGAAGCAGACAACCGCCAATATTGCAGACCAGGAAAATAAAGAAGATTACCGTATGCTTCACATATTTTCGTTCCCGGTTGGTCCGCAAAAGCGGCCGAATCAAAAGCATCGCGGCACCGGTAGTTCCGATGAAGCTCGCCATCGCGGCGCCAACTGCCAGAAAAATTGTGTTCGTGAGCGGATGGGCAGGCAAGTCGCCCCTGAACTGTATCCCGCCGCTGATCACATAAAGACTGAACAACATTACAATAAACGGAATATACTCCGACAACAAAGCATGATCGAGTACCTGGCAGACGGCTCGAAACCCAGTCAACAAACGCGGCGAATGAGATGAATGGTCAATAACGCCCGGATGAAAAAACCAATAATACGCTATCGCCAGCAGCGACAGAAACAAAGACACAAACAGCCGATTCCGGTTTTCCTCCCACCATTGCTCGGCAACCTCAATGAGCGGCAGGACAGCGACGCACAACAACAACGCGGCAAACGGAATCACGGCCCATAGCGGTGGAACCTCGTAGCCGTTGGGCAATTGATGAACGCTGTGATTTTCACGGCTGCCGTCCGCCGTCGCCCCCAACGGAGACACCAGGGCCGTTACTATTATCAGAAAAGCCACAAGTGAGAAAATATTCCCCATAGAATTCTTCCGCCGGTTTGTGGGGCCGATCTGCATAATAATGGTGTTTTAAAAGGGCAAATTTTAGCCTGGAGCATAACGATAATAACAATAACCCCCTTAATAATAATGCACTTACGCGATTAGTAAAGAAAATTCAGATAACGAAGATGTGATAAAAATTTTATTATCGTCCCAAAGGTTGGGGTTAAGATAGGCAATATAGTATTAAAGCAAGTAAAGTTATCATTCGTCAACTTGCAATCACAAAGCCGAAAAAACTGAGAAAAAAATACTCTTTTTCGGGGTGG
>DAOVXR010000076.1 GCA_030636065.1 Sedimentisphaerales bacterium
AACCAGGTTTGTCCCCCCGGCCAGGTCATCGACGCCGTCGAAAGTATAGCTCCAGTTACCGTTACCGTCGCCCACCGTTGTGCCGACTTCGACCCAGCCGGCGGCGTTTTTATTAGTGCGGACATGGACGGTCGCTCCGGCTTCTACAGTATTGCCTCCGGCTACCGAACCGTATATGGTAGCTGCCTCGATATTTGTTATCCCGTCGGTATTGCTGGAGCCGGTATCACTGGCGGCGGCAAGCTTGGGGGCGTTCGGTACGGTACCGGCGGCGTCATAGGTAACAACCAGCGCCGCGGAACTTTGTGAGTTTCCTGCGGTATCGGTAGCGGTAATGGTAATATCATTCGCCCCGGCTGCCAGATCACCGTTATCGAGTTGTATCGACCAGACGCCGGTTGCCGCGTCCGCGGTGTCGGTGCCTTTGCCGCCCGCGCCGACAAATATTTGTACCGTTGCCCCCCGTTCGGCGTAACCGTCGAACCACGCGGCATTATCACTGGTGATATTGTCTGCATTATCACCGGTATCACTTGCTGAGCGAAGATCAGTCGCTGCCGGCGTAGCCAATTTGGTGTCCAGTGTAACCGTCAGGTTAGCCGAATCCGGTGAGGTATTGCCGGCTTCGTCGATATAAATTATATCGACGGTATTTCCACCCTCTGATAAATCATTCGCCAGCAGGGTAACGCTATAGGAACCGTCACCGGCCGCCGTGGCGGAACGGGTGTTGACTCCGCCGACACGGAGCCATACGGTCGAATCGTCTTCCACGATCCCGGCGATTCCGCTGAAAGTCGTCGTGGTATCGCTGGTGATATTATCACTGTTACTCGAACCGGTATCACTGCCGGCATCGAGGTCGGACGCCGCACCGGGCGCATTGGCGGTAGTATCCAGCGTTACCGTCAGGTTCGCCGAGTCGGCGGAGGTATTGCCGGCCTCGTCGATGTAAATTATATCAACGACATTAGCGCCTTCGGCTAAATCATCTGCTATGAGGGTAATGCTGTATGAGCCGTCGCCTGCCGCCGTGGCCGAACGCGTGTTGGCCGCAGCCACCCTCAACCATACGGTGGAGTCGGCCTCGACACTGCCTGCCCCACCGGTGAAGGTCGCTGTTGTGTCGTTGGTAAGATTATCACTGTTACTGGAGCCGCTGTCACTTCCGGCGTCAAGGTCGGGTGCCGCGCCTGGCGCGTTGTCGGTGGTATCCAGTGTTACCGTCAGGTCCGCCGAATCGGCTGAGGTATTGCCCGCCACGTCGATATAATATATATCAACCGCGTTGGTGCCTTCGGCCAAATCACCGACCAGTAATGTTACCGAGTAAGACCCGTCGGCGTTTGCTGTGGTGCTGCGTTTGTCATCTGTGTCAACCCGCAGATAGACGGTGGAACCGTCTTCCACGCTGCCGGCCGCCCCCGTAAAGGTGGCCGTGGTGTCGTTGGTCAGGTTGTCGGTACTACTGTCGCCGGTATCACTGCCGATGTCGAGATCGGGCACCGCGGACGCCGCGGTGCCGTTGTCAAAGGTAACAGTCAGGGCAGCCGAAAGGTTGCTGGTCTCGTCAGCACCGTTGGTAGAGTTGGCGACAATGATATTGTCCGTGCCCGATACCGAGCCGCTCAGATCGCCACCGCCAAAACTGTAGGTATATAGTCCCGAACTACTGCTTTCGGCCCCGCCGGGATCAACCGGTGGATTGGAGTCGGTGGTGATAACCAGCCGATCGAGCCTGGCGTTGGCTTCGCGGCTGTGGACTTCCAGAAAATGCCAACCGGCCGTCAGGCTCCAGGTTTTTACACCCGCCTGGTTGACAATAGAGGTAGCCGTATCGAAGTGCCAACTACCGTAAGTGGTGCCCCATATTGCCGGGCCGGTCTCAGGGTTCATCCATGTATCATCGATACTTACATAGAAAGAGTTCCTGTCCTCGTTATCATAATAGGTACGTGCGTGGACATAGTAAGTTCCTGCTGTGGACAGGTAAAAATGGAAAACGTTTTCACCGTTTGCGTTGGTGTCATAGACATAGCTGGCGCCAACGTAGCCCGGAATGGCAGTACCCGTGGCCATTCCGGTGATGTCGCCGTTTTCCGCCTCGATAGTTACAGTACCGCCCGCTTCGAAAAAGACATTCACTCCCTCATCGGTGGCCGTGCCCAGAGTGGCGGAGGTGGAAACATTAAATATTTCGACCGTATTTCCCGCTGTCGCCGCCAGCTTCAAATCTTCCGTATCCGAATTGGTGATACTGCTGCACGGACCGCTGTCGTCAGCGTACCACAGTCCCAAATCGACCGGCGCACTCGGAGCAGCCAGTAGTATCCGGTTTTCCAGTTGTTCGAGATAAAGTTTCATTTGCGATTTTCCATTACCCCACAATCCGTTTTGATACTGACATTCAGTACCTATGCACCACCACATATTCTTATCGTCCTGCTATAAACGGAGTTATAGCGTTTTGTCCTACTTGCCGACTTACTCCCGAAGAAATAGTTAACCCCGTTTCAGTACCTCAATAAACCGCCCGGACAGTGTCGCCGATGCAGTTTTATCGGACCCTGCAATTCTCGACCATAGCGGGTATTGTGATTTGTTTTCCAGTCGCGCATTATCGGTCCTGTCGTATCCGGAAAGCTACCATAAGTATCACCCGACAGGACAAGATAACCACTATGCGGAATCCGACTACAATGTCTTGTAATCTTTTGTAATTTATACAGTTACAGTGATTCACAACTAAATCGAAAATTAATTAGTTCCAATTTAATCTAACATGCGAGTTATGACCGAAAAATAGAATAAAGTTTCTTTTGACTCTTATAATCTAATGTGTATTATAGAATTAAGGATTATACTCTATTAACTCAATGGTTTTTTTGACTTAAAATTGAGGTAAATTTTTGTGGCAAAAAGAAAGAGAAAGCTACCAGATTTTAGTGCCCCTCCTGTAGCGGAAGTTGTGATAGGAGTCCAATTTTATCCTATCCAAAATTTTAGCGTTGTACATCATGGACTTTATTATCAAAGAATAAAAGATGAATATCCTTTGTATGAAATTCGCCCTCCGCTACAGATTCCACTCGAAAGGTTTGAAGAAGAATCAACACCGGAAGCAGGATTTAAGTTTTCAAATATTCCTCCTCTTCGTAGTTGGTTTGTCGATCAAAAGGGAAACAGGCTTGTTCAATTGCAAAAGGAACACTTTATTCACAACTGGAGGAAAGTAAAAGGTAGCGAAAGATATCCTCGTTATGAAAAGATACGAAAGGGATTTGTGGATTTATGGAAAGACTTCTTATTGTTTTCAGAGGAATATGACTTGGGAGAAGTTAAACCTAATCAATGGGAAGTAACCTATGTGAACCATCTGGTCAAAGAACATGAATGGAATTCCCTTGTGGATTTAAAAAATATTTTCCCATGTTGGACAAACGATTCTTCTGAAAATTATCTTCCTACGCCAGAAGATATCGACCTAAATTTAAGCTATATTTTTCCTGAAAAAAGGGGAAGACTTCATTTAAGTTTATCACGGGGCCTAAGGGCATCTGATAATGCAGATATTTTATTGCTTAAATTAATTGCTCGTGGTAGATTGGATTCTTCTGACCCCAAAACCCTATTAGAAAGTTTTAATCTTGGTAGAGAATGGATTGTCAAAGGCTTTACAGATTTTACAAGTCGAAAAGTTCATCATATTTGGAAACGAAAGGCATAGTAAAAATGTACATGTCAGACACAACAACCATAGGGGTATCGCTAAAAGAAATAACGATCTGCGATGAATCTGTTTTTGATCAAGAGATACATATTTCTCAATGGAGTAGTTGTGACTATAAGTCGCCTACAAATAAAGCAACCTCTGATAATATTTTAGGCGAGGTATTACCTTTAGAGGGCAAACCAAATTGGTTAGCTAAGTCTTTAGTTCTTTTGGATGAAGTTGATAAGTTGCCTAATGGATGGGATGGATATGATAGCCCGCCCCCACTTAAAAAACTCCTACAAAATGCGAAACAGTTTTTACTTAATCTTGAATTTGAAAACATACCGGTTCCCTTCATATGCCCCATTTCCGGTGGAGGCATCCAGTTAGAGTGGCATTATCCAAGTAGAGAATTAGAAGTGGAGTTTATTGAGCCTGAAGTTATTGGTTACTTAAAAGTTTTCGAAGATGGTACCATGGAAGAGGACGAAATTTCAACCTGCGATTTCGATCGTGCTCGTCAAATTATTGGATGGCTTGAAGCTAACAATGAAGCAATTGTTCGGATAGGGTAGTCTTGGATGCCATCACTAAATCCTTATAAAAATCATCCTCGTGTAAATGAGAATGAAGTTCTCTTGAGAAGAATCCATTATTCACATATTAGACACGATAAAAGTGGGGAGTGCATTCCATCATCAGCAGCATTTAAATGTCGCGATCTTTCCGTCGACATAAAAAGCAAAACAACTCCTGAAAAGTCATTAGGTTTTTCTTCTGCACTATCGGGGTTTAAAGCAACTGTGCCAATAAGGTTGGGATATGAGGTAGTTGAAGACCCATTGCCACAGAATCCAGCACATGCGATAATTCTCGGTAGTATAAATCGAAGAAATGCTAGATTAATTCGCGATGAATGTTATTGGGTGATAGAACCAAAAATCTTGTAATATTTTTGGTCACTAAAATTTTGTGAATCTATTCCTACTCATTTACCAATTCTTATATGATTTTTTAAATGGCTTTAATTTGTCATTAGAACATGAGTAAAAACAAATTCAAGCTTAATGCGTTTTTACCCACTACCGCCGACGAAATCTCGCGTAGCTGGGGTCAGGCCGACATTATCATCGTTACTGCCGATGCTTATGTTGACCACCCTTCGTTTGGTGCGGCCCTGATCGGCCGACATCTCGAATATCAGGGCTACCGTGTTGCCATACTCGCGCAACCCGACTGGCGTAATGTCGATGCCTTTCGCAGCCTTGGCCCGCCGCGTCTGTTCTGGAGCATTACCTCAGGTGCCGTCGATTCCCGTCTTAACAGCTATAGCTCACTCGGCCACCGCCGTAAGGTCGATGCCTATAGTCCCGGCGGAAAAAATACCTTTCGTCCCGACCGACCTCTCTTGGCATACGCCTCTCGCGCCCGTCAGGCATATAAGGGCATCCCCATCATACTCGGCGGCCTTGAAGCATCTTTACGCCGACTTGTTCATTATGATTTTATTGAGGACCAGCTCAAACGTTCAGTTCTTATCGACGCCAAAGCGGACATGCTGATTTTCGGAATGGCGGAGTTGGCTGTTTCACAGATTGCCCGGCGTCTCGACAGCGGCCAAACCATTACTGACCTGACCGACATACCCGGTACCGCCTATCCTCTTTCGCACAACCACCGACCGTCCGATGATGCTGTTTTACTGTGTTCTTTGTCCGCCCAGCGGGACGATTCGAGCCTGGTTATGAAGACTCATTTGTCATACCAACGCCAGGCTCATCCTGCGGGTCAACCTGTTTTTCAGGATCAGGACCCCGGTACAATTGTCCTGAACCCACCCGCTCGTCCGCTGACCACAGACGAGATGGACCGCCTTTATGAATTGCCGTTCACTCGCCGCGCCCATCCGGGCTATGGCAAGGCTGGCTCTGTCCCGGCGCTCGAATCGGTTCGTTTTTCACTTACCACTCATCGCGGCTGTTTCGGCGGCTGTTCATTTTGTTCGTTGTATTACCATCAGGGCAAACAAATTTCTTCACGTTCGATTTCTTCTTTATTGGCCGAGGCCGACCGCTGCCGAACGCATCCGGATTTCCGCGGCACCATCTCCGACCTCGGCGGCCCTACCGCCAATATGTACGGTATGTCCTGTACGAAGAAAGGGGCCTGTTCACGCCCGAGTTGCCTGTTTCCTTCTGTTTGTAAATACCTTGACGCAAATGCCTCCGAACTAATCACTATGATGGAATCGTTTGTTCGTTGGTCTGCCCGGTCATCGCCGGCAGGCAATGTTTATATTGCTTCCGGTGTCCGGCATGACCTGGCTTTGAAGAGTAACGAATATATCAATTTGCTGGCCCGTCATTTTGTCGGCGGACATTTGAAGGTCGCCCCCGAACACTATTGTCCTGACATTCTTAAGTTGATGGGCAAACTACCGTTTGAGTTATTCGAGCAATTCGAGAGCCGCTTTGGTGCCGCTTCTCGTCGCGCCGGAAAAGAACAATATCTCGTACCATATTTTATCAGCGCCCATCCCGGTTCCACTACCAACGACGCTTTGCGACTGGGCCGTTACCTTGTGGACCGCCGCTGGCGTCTCCGCCAGGTACAGGATTTCACCCCTGTCCCTTTGACACTTTCGACAGCGATGTATGTTTCCGGCTGCGATCGAAAGAACCGCCCGATTCACATCCCACGCGGCCGCCGGGAAAAGCGCCTGCAGATGGCCCTGCTCAAATATCACCTGCCGGGTAATTACGGGATTATAAGCGACTTCCTCAAATCGTCTTCTTGTCCCATCTCCGCCCCCGACTCGGCCGACCTGCTGAAACGAATAAAAAATTTACAAACCTGACAGCAGCCAGTTTTTTGCCTCCTGCCGCATTATATATTTCACCCGGGACGGCGAAAAGATATACCTGAAAAAATGCTTTTGAAATTTATGTAAGTCGTTATTTTTCACATCAGAAAATTGCCATAAGTCTTTATTCCACGTTAAAGACGGGGTTTTCACTTTTATTCGATTTTATTCGAAAATGACCGAAAATGCCCGAAAACCGTTCATTTTTTGTAATTTTCCGGAAACGGCGAAAAATTATTTTATCAAAATGAACGGTTTTCGCGAGTTTTCGACAAAAGTTGATAAAAGTTGAACGGTTTTTGAATAAAGACAAAATCGGCGAAAAAAATATAAAATATAAAACAGACAGTGAAAAATTGAGGAAGTCAGAGATAAGAAAATTGAGATATATGGTTTTTTCAGCCACAAAAAAGAGTGAAATAATTATTGCCACGAAGGCGCTAAGTCGCGAAGAATTGAAGTCAGAAGAAGTAAAGATTTTTAGCCACGAATCCGCCTGCGGCGGACGAATAAATCAAAGAGAAGAAGAAAAAAGAAGACAGAAAAAATAAAAGGGCAAAGTCAAAATGGGTTTGTTGGTGAACAATAATATCGTATCAATATTAAAAAGGAGAAACCAATGTATGTGTTGAACCTTGATGGATCATGTTGTTTTGATGCCGAAAATATTAATGATTTCATCGATAGTTGGAGGAGATATTATGATGAAGGAGTTCCAGGAAATGTTGAAAATAATGAACCAATCGATTATATACATGAACTTAATTTGGGAAATCCTCTTACGGAACAAAATATTGTAACCGTTCACGGTTTTTAACAAAGTAATGTTGGACAGGGTTGTTTCGTCCAATGTGCAATGATGGCTTTATGGATAAAATCAAAAACATTTCGGCCTTGTCTTTTACAGGTGGCAACCACCGTCCAGGCTCGTTCGC